>JAUTWY010000006.1 GCA_030838305.1 Acidobacteriaceae bacterium | reverse complement strand
ATGCCCGACGTCGATGCAGCAGCCGATGCGCGGATCCATGCGTTTCACCGCCTTCAATACATCCAGCGGGGAATGCCATATCTTATCCTCCGGGCCATGGTTGTGGATCGCGATGCGGATGTCGTACTCCTTCACGAACTTCTCGATACGCGGCAAAGTTTCGGGTGCGGGATCGCCCGCGACAATACCGCTGATCCCCGCTCGCTTGCAGTATTCGAATTTGCTGCGAATATCCGCGTCTTCATCTTTCGTGAAGTAGATGGCTCCGGCGGCGTGAAGTTTGATCCCTGCCGCTGCATAGTCCGCGAGCGCGGCCGCCTCTTCCTTCGAATCCGTGGGAAGATGGTCTTTGACATCTTTCGCATTCAACGCGAACACATTGACTTGCTTCATGAAGCCAATCATCTGCGCACGGCTGAAGTTGCGGAAGGTGTAACTGGCGAGGCCTAAACGGATGGACGATGGCGCATCAGGCGACGGCGGCTCAATAGCCATTGCCGAGATGTCGCTCGGAGCGGCGCAAGCCGCCGCCACCAACACGCTGGAACGAACGAAATCCCGCCGAGAGACCCTGTCTGTCTTAGACATGAAGTTCCCAGCCCTTCTCGTACTCGCGCCCCCAGATCTTCATCGCTTCTGTATCTCCCTGGATTCGCCCATCTTTCGTGTCGAGTTGCAGTTCGCGTTTTACTTCCCACGCGACGTTGGAAAGTTGCAGCATCGTGACCGCAACGTTGCCGACAGCGATAGGAGCGTTGAGCTTCTCTCCCTTGCGGATTCCCGCGATGAAGTTCATGAAGTGCGCGTCAGTCATGGAATCGCTGCCGATCAGATCGGCAGTTGAAGTCGTATGGCCAGCCTTGAATTCGCTCGTCTTATTTCCTTTCAGGTCGTAGATTTCGTAGCCATCGCGATCCACCAGTACCGTTCCAGTGGTTCCCATGATCGTCGAACCCCGGTCGCGACCGTAATACTTCATTCCCTGGCAGCTCTTTCCCTCCCACGAAATCATCTTGTCTTCGTACGCGAAGCTGGTCGCGAGCGTGTCATAAAACTGCCAGTCATCCTTGAAATGGTATCTGCCACCTGACGATGTAACCCGTTGCGGATAGTCGACACCAAGCGCCCAGCGGCAGACATCGACCTCGTGCGTGCCATTATTGAGCGTTTCACCAGTGCCATAAATCTTGAACCAGTGCCAGTTATAAGGATGCACATTGTCTCGATACGGACGGCGCGGCGCCGGCCCCTGCCACAGGTCCCAATCAAGCTGCGGCGGTACGGCGACTTCCTTGCCGGTGCCAATCGACTTCCTCGTATTGGCGTACCAACATTTCGCGAAGTAGGGCGTTCCGATAATTCCTGCGTGAATCTTTTCAACGATCTCGATGGTGTGAGGCGAAGATCGCTGTTGTGTGCCGATCTGCACCAGCTTGCGATATTTCTGCTGCGCCTGCACCAGCATCTCGCCCTCAGCAGGGTTGTGGCTGCATGGCTTCTCAACGTACACGTGCTTACCCGCCTGCAATCCGGCGATCGCCATCGGAGCGTGCCAATGCTCGGGCGTAGCAATCGTGATGGCGTCCACATTTTTCTCTTCGAGAATCCGGCGAAAATCTTTCTCGGCGACCGGAGCCTCGCCCATTTCCTGCTGCGTGCGGTCGGCGAATTTCTTGAGGATAGTGCCGTCCACATCGCAGACATGCGAGATGCGGGCCGCGCTCCGGTTTGCCTTGAGCGCCGCGAGATGAGCGTAGGCGCGGCCATTCAGGCCAATTACGGCAAAGTTGAGACGGTCATTCGAACCAAGAATCTGGCCATAGCTCTTTGCCGTAGTTCCTACAGCAAGCCCGGCCGCTCCAATTGCCAGTGCATCGAGAAACTCACGTCGTGTAACCATTGTTTCTCCTTATATATATCGTCATTCGTGATCAGCAGGAGATGCCCGCCTTCGTCAGCGTCTTCTTGAGTCCTTCCATGCTAATGCGTGTGGACGCTTCGGGCGTACCTGCGCCGCGCCAGTGGGTCTCAAGGCTCACCCCGTTGCGGAAGCCATCACGCCGCAACGCCTCTAGTTGCCCAACCCACTCCACGATGCCGCCACCTACCGGAGCCCAATCGTATTTGTGATCGGGCTTGCTCACCACATCTTTACAATGACAGTGCCCAATGCGGTCTTTGGGCAGCAACTCATAGCCGGTTGGATACGGTTTGCTTCCCAGGGCTGCGGCATTGCCGGGATCCCAGTTCAACATGAAGTTTTTGTTTGGAATTGCCTTCAGCACGGCAGCCGCCTCTTCGCCGGTTGCTGTGTTGCAGGACATTTCGTTTTCGAGCAAGAGGACGATGTTATCTTTGGTGCAACGTTCTGCAGCCTGCTTCAGTTTGGCGTTGATCGCCGCCCGGTACGGCTTGGGATCATCCAAGCGCCAGTAGTCGAAGCAGCGAATCCGGTCCGTGTTGAATGACTCGCAAAGCGAGATGCAGCGCTCGAGCAGCTTGTCCTGCGCGCCGGCATCGAAATCCGCATGGAACTGGTCACGGGTTTCGCTCTGCGATGACCGCGGAGCCCCAGGCCAGTCTGTCTTGAACAGCGGGCTTGCAATATCCGTAACTCGCAGTTTGTGTTCCTTGAGAATCTTCTTCGCATCCTCCACTTGTTTCGCATCGAGTACGGTTACATTCTTGTCCCACATGGAGCGCAGCTCGATCCAATGCAGCCCGAAGTCGCCGGACACAATCTGACATGCTTTTT
>JAUTWY010000030.1 GCA_030838305.1 Acidobacteriaceae bacterium | reverse complement strand
GCGCCCGTGTTGGTGGCTATCGATATAAGCAATGTCGCCTTTGCTTAGAATTCGGTAGGCGATGAACCAGTGGAGTGGTGAAGAACACTATAGGAGATCAGATGCCTAAGTTAACAGAAAAAGTGGCACTCGTTACCGGCGGCTCGCGCGGCATCGGCGCCGCAATCGCCAAGCGTCTAGCTGCGGACGGAGCGAACGTGGCCATCACATACACGAAAGGTGTCGATGCGGCCGTGTCGGTCGTCAAGGAGATTGAACGCGCTGGCCGAAAGGCGATCGCAATTCAGGCAGACGCCGCCGATGCCGACGCCGTCGAAGCCGCGGTCGAAAAGACCGTGGCGACCTTCGGCCGGCTCGACGTCCTTGTGAACAATGCCGGCACGGCCGTTCACAAGAGGTTCGAGGAGACCACGCTGGAGGAGATGGACCGTCTGATTGGCGTCAACATCCGCGGCGTATTCGTCGCCACGCAGGCGGCGCTGAAGCACATGAAGAGCGGCGGTCGCATCATCTCGATCGGCTCGGCCGTGGGCGAGCGTGCCCTGACGCCCGGGCTTGTGCCCTACTCAGCTACAAAGGGAGCGGTTAAGATGTTCACTCAGGGCTTGTCCAGAGAAGTGGCGAGCAGGGGCATCACAGTCAACAACGTGCAGCCGGGTCCGATCGATACGGATGCGAATCCAGCCGCGGGCGAGTGGGCGATACCGCAGAAGGCCTTCACAGCACTCGACCGCTATGGGCACGTTGATGAGGTCGCCGCGTTGGTGGCGTTTGTCGCCGGTCCGGAGTCCTCGTACATTACCGGGGCGAATCTTACCGTGGATGGCGGAATGATTGCCTGACCTGTATGGGTTCCAGGGCGGGGATGATCAACACGCAACAAATATCAAGTGGCGGCAGCGGAGAGGATGACAGAGTATGATGCTTGGCCATGTTGCTCCTTCCAGGAGCCACAAGGAAATTTAGCACTATGCGTTACTGCAAAATAGCTCTTCTCTTTGCCCTCGTGGCACTCACGGGCTGTACATACAATCCCCCGAAGATGGCCACGACGCGAGCGGACGGGCTTGCAGCATGGCAGCAGGTTTATTCCGTGCTCACGCATCCTCGCTGCATCAACTGCCATACGGCCACGAACTACCCGCAGCAGGGCGATGACCGGCACCGGCATTTCGCGAACGTGGTGCGTGGACCAGAGGGTAAAGGCGTGCCAGCGCTGCAGTGTGTTACTTGCCATCAGGACGCCAACGCGGACAGCACCGGCCTGCCCGGCGCGCATGACTGGCACCTGGCGCCGTTGTCGATGAAGTGGCAGGATCTGAACGACAAGGTCCTGTCGAGCGCAGAAATCTGCGGTGCGATCACGGATCGATCGAAGAACAACAATCGGGACGGCGCCGCTTTGTTGAAGCATCACACCGAAGAGCCGCTCGTACTCTGGGCATTCCAGCCCGGCCGCCGAATCGACGGCAGCATGCGGACGCTGCCGCCGCTCACACGGGAGGAATTCGTCACGGCCACTCGCAAGTGGGTCGAGGCCGGAACGCCATGCCCGCAAACTCGCTAACTGGAGGTGCATCGTGGAAACCTACAAAATCAACGTGAACGGCGTATCGAAGCAGGTCACCGTGGATCCCGGCACTCCACTGCTTTGGGTATTGCGCGAAGAGTTGAAGATGACCGGTACCAAGTACGGATGCGGCATCGGCGCCTGCGGCGCTTGCACCGTGCATCTCGGCGGCGTGGCCACGCGCTCGTGTGTGGTGCCCATTTCTCTCGTCGGCAACCGTCCGGTCGTCACCATCGAGGCCATGGCCACTGATCCTCTTGGTCGCACCGTGCAGGACGAGTGGGTCTCTCGGGACGTCGTGCAATGCGGATACTGCCAGAGCGGGCAGATCATGAGCGCGGTTGCCTTGCTGAAGAGCATTCCCAAGCCGACCGACACGGAGATTGAGGAGTCAATGGGCGGAAATCTCTGCCGCTGCGCCACTTATTTGCGGATTCGCGAAGCGATAAAGAGCGCGTCTCAACAACTCAAGAGATAAAGAAGGAGGCGGAACGATGCGCGACATACACACAACTGGAAATGTTCTGAACCTGACTCGGCGGAGCTTTCTGCGTGTCTCCGCGAGCGCCGCGGGCGGGCTGCTGGTTTCACTACATCTCGACCTTCCGTTGGCCGCGCAGGAAGGCGCCCAACCCAAGCCTAAGGCTTATCCGCCGGACGCCTTCGTCCAGATCAAGCCGGATGGCAAGATCTTGATCACGGTGAACCGGCTGGAGTTCGGCCAGGGTGTATACACTTCGCTGCCGATGATTCTGGCCGATGAAATGGACGCCGACTGGTCCCACGTCATGGCCGAACTCGCTCCAGCCGCGGACGTTTACAAGGATCCTCTGTACGGCATTCAGATGGTCGGCGGCTCGGGTTCGATTGCGCATTCGTTCCAGCAATACCGGGAAGTGGGGGCAAAGACGCGTGCGATGCTGGTGGCGGCCGCGGCTGGTCAATGGAAGGTCGCACCTGACCAGTGCCGTACGGAAGCCAGCGTCGTTCATGGCCCGAGCGGACAATCGGCTCAGTACGCCGAACTTGCACAAGCGGCGGCGAGGCAACCCGTGCCTGCTACAGTCCAGCTGAAAACTCCTTCTCAGTTCCGCCTGGTGGGAAAGCCTGTCCGGCGGCTCGACAGCCGGCCCAAGTGTGACGGTTCCATCAAGTTTGGACTGGACCTGGATCTTCCCGGCATGAAGACTGCGGTCGTCGCCCGTCCGCCCGTTTTTGGGGGCCGTGTCAAAACCTTTGACGACAAAGCTGCGCGCAGCATTGAAGGCGTGCGAGAGGTATTCGAGATTCCACTCGTCAGGGGCACAGCGATGGCAGTGGTGGCTGACAAATTCTGGACGGCTAAGCAGGCGCGTGATCGCCTGAAGATCGATTGGGATGTGTCAGCCGTAGAACAAGTCGGCACCGAAGAACTTTCGGCGAAGTACAAAGAACTGGCGCACACGCCCGGCAATATTGCCGTGAATCGAGGCGACCAGAAGGCAATGGATGCGGTCTCGCCTGCAAACCAAATCGTCGCCGAGTACGAGTTCCCATATCTCGCCCACGCACCGATGGAGCCGTTGAACACCACCATACGGTTCGATGGCGATCGTGCGGAAGTTTGGGCCGGCTCGCAGTTCCAGACTGTGGACCAGATGGCCATCGCGGAGGTCCTTGGCCTTAAGCCCGAGCAGGTGACGTTTCATACTGAGATGGCGGGCGGAGGCTTTGGCAGGCGCGCCGTTCCCGATTCCCACGTGCAACGGGAGGCAGCGGCAATCGCAAAACGTTTTCGCGGTACGCCAGTCAAGCTTGTTTGGACGCGGGAGGATGATGTCCAAGGCGGTTACTATCGCCCCATGCATGTCCATCGGGTCCAGATTGGCATTGATCACGGTGGCATGCCCATAGCATGGCGGCACGTGATTGTGGGTCAGTCGATTGTCACCGGAACGCCATTTGCTGCGCTGCTGATCAAGAATGGCGTGGATGAAACGGCAGTGGAAGGCTCCGCAGATACTCACTACAAGATTCCGAACTTTCATGTTTCCGCCCACCATCCCACGGTCAATGTCCCGGTGCTGTGGTGGCGATCGGTTGGCCATACACATAGCGGATTCGTCATGGAAACACTCGTGGACGAACTGGCAACGCGCGCCAAAATGGATCCCAGTGCCTATCGCCTGAAACTCCTCTCTCCCGATGCAAAGAAGCTTCGCGCATGCCTGGCCCTCCTGGAACAGAAGAGCGCTACATGGCGCAAGAGCGTTCCACGTAATCACGCTGTCGGAATCGCCTGTCATGAGAGCTTCGAAACCGGAGTGGCTTGCGCAGTGGAAGTCTCGATCGAGGACCAGCGCCCCAGAATTCACCGCGCCACAATTGCGGTCGATCCGGGAGTCGCTGTGAATCCGCTGACCATCGAAAGCCAGATGCAAGGGGGCCTCGGTTTCGGGGTCACGCAACTTATGGCTAAGGGAGCGATCACGCTGAAGAATGGCCGCGTGGAACAGAGGAACTTCGACGGCTACACGCCGCCCTATATAAAGGATGTGCCGGTTGCGGTAGATGTCCACATCGTGCCCGGCACGGAAAAGCCATCGGGATGCGGTGAACCGCCAGTTCCTGTGATCGCGCCGGCGGTTGTCAATGCGCTGGCGAAGCTCACCGGCAAACGTTACCGCAGTCTGCCCCTGGTCTCGCTATAGGAAATCAATGATGTCAGGCGATTCTGCGAACTAGAAGCAACTTGAGAGGTAATGCCACGCTATGGTTCATCTGTTTGATCCGCTCGCGATTCGGGATATTACGTTTGCAAACCGCGTATTTGTTTCGCCTATGTGCCAGTATTCCAGCACTGACGGATATGCGAACGACTGGCATTTTGTGCATCTTGGCAGTCGGGCAGTAGGCGGCGCCGGACTGGTGTTCACCGAAGCAACTGCAGTTCTTCCCGAGGGCCGGATCAGTCCGCAGGACCTGGGTATCTGGATGGACGATCATATTGAGCCGCTGGCGCGAATCGTCCGGTTTGTTCATGGGCAAGGCAGCGTAGCTGGAATGCAGCTAGCGCATGCTGGCCGCAAGGCCAGCACATACCGTCCGTGGTCGGGCCATGGCACGATCCCCGAAAGTAATGGGGGCTGGAACAATGTGGTTGCACCGAGCGCATTGGCCTTCGCCGACCAGTATCCGATGCCGCAAGCGCTCTCTATCGACGGTATTAAGAACATCGTCTCTGCTTTTGCCAA
>JAUTWY010000025.1 GCA_030838305.1 Acidobacteriaceae bacterium | reverse complement strand
GTAATCACATCCGCCATGACCTGCGCGGTGATTGGCGCAAGCAGAATGCCATCGCGAAAATGGCCGGTGGCAACATAGTAGCCGGGCGTCGCAGCTGCGCCGAGAATTGGCAATGCATCCGGAGTTCCGGGGCGCAGTCCGGCCCAATCCTCGAGAATTCTGGCATCTGCAAGTTTCGGGATCAGCGCGAGCGCAGCCCGGTGCAGGCGCTTAATGGTCGGCGCGTCTATTCGCTTGTCGAATCCGGCTTCTTCGACGGTTGCGCCAACCAGCAGCCGTCCATCGCTGCGCGGGATGAGATAGACGTCGGGCGAGCGGATAACATGCTTAAGCAGATCGCGCGGATGCATTGCCAGACACAGCATCTGTCCTTTAACGGGACGCGTTGGAAAGGCGTGCGGCCCAATCTGTCCTGACCACGCACCCGCGCAGTTGACGACCTTCGATGTGAGAAACGCAGTCTTGATTGTGGTCACACCGCTTACATGGTCATCCGAAAGATTTACCGCGGTCACGGCATCGCCCGAGGAAAAATCCACGCCGCGATTCTTTGCCGTCTTAGCCGCCGCCCCTGTCAGGGCCCTCGGATCGACGCTGCGCTCCTCCAGATAAATCGCCCGACGCTTGCATCCGGTCAAGGATGGCTCTAGCCTTGCAAGCTCTGCCGGAAGCAAGGCAGACCCATGGGTTGTTGCGGTCTCCGCCCCAGTCGGCGACGGGAAACTTATGGTTCCGTACTCTCGAAGATCGACATCAATTCCCGACTCGATCTGCAACTGGTGGGCGAACTCCGGGTACATACGCGCGCTGGCCGTTGCGAGAGTCTGCAGAGCGTCTGGAGTCTCACTGCCGGAATCCACCAGCATGCCGCCCGCGGCATGCGAGGCTTCGCGGCCCGGCTCGCCACGTTCGACCACCAGAACGCTTGCACCCCTCTTGCGAAGTTCAATCGACAGTGAAAGTCCAATGATTCCGCCGCCCACGATGATTGCGTCCCAACTCTTCATTCCGGCATTGTAGAAGAATGGGCAACGAAACCCCGGCGGAACGCCAGTAACTCCCCATCGTACCTAGAGGTAATTGACACTGTTCTCCTTATGCTTAACAATTGTGCAATCCAAAGACTATGGATAGTGAAGGTGGAGGAATCATGCCGGAAGAGGGCGAACACGTACACATCGAACAACAGTCGAACGCGGGAAAGTGGATTCTCGTTTTCTTTGCGGTGGTTTTGATCGCAGTCTTCGGCTATGCGCATTACCTTACGCATGCCCGCGTCGCGAAATTGAGCAAGGATCTTGATGCCAGCCGGGCTCAGGTCGCAGACCTGCAGAAGCGCATGCAATCCGCCGAGGCGCAGGAAGAGACTTTGGGTCAAAGGGTGGGGATGACCAAGAAGGATTTGGCGCAGCGCGCAGCCCAACTCCAGGCTCAGCAGAAAGCCGCCGAAGCCCGCTTGGAGAAAGAACAGAAAGAGCAACTGGGCCAGGTGAGCGGGGAAGTGGCCGGGGTGAAAACCGATGTGGGCGGCGTGAAGACCGACGTCGCGGCAACCAGGGCCGATCTGGAAGCCACCAAGGCGAAGCTGCAGAGTGCGGTGGGTGATCTCGGAGTGCAGAGTGGATTGATCGCGCACACCCGCGACGATCTGGAGTTGCTGAAGCACAAAGGCGACCGCAATTACTACGAATTCACGCTGCTCAAAGGGGCGAAGCCCCAGCCGGTGGCAACCGTGAGCCTTCAGCTCAAGAAAGCCGATGCCAAGCGCGGCAAGTACACCATGAATGTAAGCGCTGACGATAAGACCATCGAGAAAAAAGATCGCACCGTCGCCGAGCCGATTCAGTTTTATTCGGGACGCGATCACCTGTTGTTTGAATTGGTGGTGTGGTCGGTCGATAAGAACAAGGCGACTGGGTATTTGAGCACGCCAAAGAACTCGCCGGTCCCGGTGACGGCCAATTGAACGGAGTACTTTTTCCCGCGGGCGGATCTGTCGCGTTGCAGATCGTGCTGCGAACCGGCGCGATTTACCTTTTGGTGTTGATTGGGGTCCGCCTCAGCGGCAAGCGCGAAGTGGGTCAGATGACGCCATTCGATCTGACTCTCCTACTACTTCTTTCCAATTCCGTGCAGAACGCGATGACTGGGCCCGACACCTCGCTGGTCGGGGGCGTGATTGCGGCCACCACCCTGTTACTGCTGAATTACGTTGTAGGAACTTTTTCAGGTTCCAGTCGCGGTTTCCGCCGTGTTGTTCAGGGCGAGCCCAGTCTTCTGGTTCATGATGGAAAAGCGAATCTGATGCACATGGCGAAAGAACACGTCAGCCTGGACGAGTTGCAGCGCGCTCTGCGGGAACATGGCATCGCGAGCGTCCATGATGTGGCGTTGGCCGTGCTGGAAGTGGACGGCTCCATCAGTTGCATGAAGTACGACGAGATCAAGCCTGACGCCAACACTCACCTGGTGCGGAGAAGATTCATCCAGAAAAAGGAATAACAAGAAACAAGGTTCGTTATCAGGGCATGCCCTTCAGGCATGCCGCAGCTCGTCAATCACTGAACCTCCTTCAGGGGCTGCCTTCCAAACCCCGCAATCCCGAATCCTAATCAATAGGTACAAATTTAACGCAGACTGGCTGGCCCACCTCCAGCACCTTGCCTGTAGCCGTTAAGCGGCCAGTTTGGCTATTGATCTGGAACACGGCAATGTTGTCCGATTTTTCATTAGCAGCGAGAAGCAGCGAACCGCCTGGGGCAACCTCGAAATAGCGGGGGCTGGCACCCTTCG
>JAUTWY010000003.1 GCA_030838305.1 Acidobacteriaceae bacterium | reverse complement strand
GCCATTGCAGAAGCCGACAAGTACGTCAAGTCGAACGAGTTCAGCAAGATTATTGAGCAAAACGGCGGAGAAGACGTGAACGCATCCACCAGCTACGATGCCACCGATTACGAGTATTCGCTGCCCTCGAACCGGCTGGAGCTGTGGGCCTATCTCGAGTCCGAACGTTTTCTGCATCCGGTGATGCGCGAGTTTTACAAAGAACGCAACGTGGTGATTGAAGAGCGTCGCATGCGCACTGACAGCAATCCGACTGGACGGCTGATCGAGCAATTCACGGCAGCGGCGTTCGCAGCACATCCGTACCACCGCCCCACTGTGGGCTGGATGTCCGACCTGAATTCCTTCTCCGCCACCGACGCACAAAAATTCTACGACAAGTATTACGTGCCCTCGAACATGGTGGTCGCGGTCGCGGGCGACGTGAAGGCGGCGCAAGCAATGCCCATCCTCGAAAAATATTTTGGCCGCCTGCTGGCCCATCCGCGTCCTGACGAGATTACCACCACCGAACCTCCGCAGAACTCCGAGCGCAAAGTGGTATTGCGGGAGAAAGCGCAGCCGCTCTATCTCGAGGGCTACCACCGTCCTGACTACATGACCAAAGATGACGCGGTGTATGACGCCATCACCGACTTGATGTCGGAGGGCCGCACGTCGCGCCTCTACCGCGCCTTGGTGCGCGATAAGAAGATCGCCGCATTCTCCGCGGGATTCACCGGACTGCCCGGTATCAAGTATCCGCATCTGTTCGCCTTCTACGCCTTCCCCTTGCCCGGACACACCACGCAGGAAGTGGCGGACGCTATTCACGTCGAGATCGAGCGCTTAAAGAAAGAAGACATCCGCGATGACGAACTGAAGATGATCAAGACTCGTACCAAAGCCAACCTGATTCGCGGTCTGGCGGAGAATACGGGATTGGCAAATCAGTTGGCCTTCTACCAGACTCGCTACGGTGACTGGCGCGAGCTATTTCGGACCGTCGACCGCATCGACCAAGTAACCAAGGCGGATATCCGGCGTGTGGCCAACGAAACCTTCAACGATACCAACCGCACCGTGGGAGTAATCGAAACCGCGCCCGGCGGAGGAGCAGGCGCGGAACAGGGCTCGGCGGATCCGGGAGGTGCGCAATGAACTTCAAGCGGATTGCCATGTCGCTCACCTTCGCGGCGGCCACAACGCTAGCAGCGTTCCCCCAAACACCCGGTCAAACCGCGACCTGGAAACAGATCCCCGTTCCACCGCTCCCCGTGTTCAAACCGCAGCAGCCAAAGCGCATCCAGCTCTCGAATGGCATGGTGATCTTCCTCCAGGAAGATCATGAATTGCCGCTGATCAGCGCCTCGGCACGCATTCGCGGTGGCTCGCGCAATGAGCCCGCCGGCAAAGTGGGACTGGTGGAACTCTTTGGCGAAGTCTGGCGCACAGGCGGAACCAAGGCGCAAACCGGCGATCAACTGGACGACTTTCTTGAAGTGCGCGCCGCTAAAGTAGAAACCGGCGGCGGCCCCGATTCAACCAGCATTGGGTTGAATTGCCTGAAAACCGATTTCGACGATGTATTCAAAGTTTTTGCCGATCTCATGCAGCATCCAGAATTCCGTGCCGACAAGCTGGACCTTGCCCAGAAGCAGGCCTACGACAGCATCTCGCGGCGCAACGACGAGATCAGCGGAATTGCTCACCGTGAAGCCGTTAAGCTGGCCTACGGCAAAGATAATCCATACGCCCGACAGCCGGAATATTCCACGATCGCAGCCATCACCCAGCAGGACTTGCTCGACTGGCACAAAACTTACATTCATCCCAATCACATCATCCTCGGCCTCAGTGGCGATTTCGATACCAAGGTCATGGAAGCCAAGCTGCGCGCCGCATTTGAGCCCTGGCCCAAGAGCGCTGACTTGCCCAAGGATGACATTCAATACCATCCCGCCAAGCCCGGTTACTACCTCATCCCAAAAGAAGATGTGAACCAGAGCAGCATTCATCTGGTTGCGCTCGGGACCACCCGCAACAATCCCGACTACTACGCCATCTCCGTCTTCAATGAAGCCTTTGGCGGCGGCTTCTCCTCGCGTCTGTTCAACGACATCCGCACCAAACGTGGCTTGGCATATAGCGTAGGCGGTGGCATTGGCAGCAACTTCGGCCATCCCGGCATTCTGCAATTCGTAATGGGCACCAAGAGCCAGAGCACGATCGAGTCGATCCAGGCGCTGGACGAAGACATCGCGAACTTGTCGAAGGAATCGATCACCGACGACGAGATCAAGCATGCCAAGGACGCAATTCTGAACGCGTTCATCTTCCGCCTTGATTCGCCGGACAAAGTTCTCGCCGAGCGCGTGACTTACGAATTTTATGGATATCCCGCCGACTGGCTGGACAAGTTTCCCGCCGAAATTCAGAAGGTAACTCCGGCCGACGTGAATCGCATTGCGACGAAGTACGTGCACCGCGATCAACTGGCCGTGCTGGTAGTCGGTAATGCGAAAGAATTCGATAAGCCGCTTTCGTCACTTGGACCAGTAAAGGAAATCGACATCACCATCCCACCTCCGCCGGGTGCCAAGGAAGAAGATAGCGCAAAACCCACCGCCTCCAACGAAGAAGGCAAGGCCCTGGCGGCGAAAGTTGTTGCCGCCATGGGTGGCGAGGCCAAACTGGCCACCATCAAGGCGTTGAAGGCGAAAGTCACATTAACTCAGAAAACTCCGCAGGGTGATTTCCCCATGCATATGGAAACCATCATCGTCTTCCCGGACCATCTGCACGCGGAAATGGATACTCCGAACGGCACCATGAACATCGTCGTGACGCCGCAGACTGCCTTCATGGCGATTCCCGGTCAAGGCACGCACGACTTCCCTGCCTCCCAGAAAGCGGAAACTCTGGAACAGATCAAGCGCGATCCCATCTTCATCGCCGCACATTCGAAAGATCCGAATATGTTTTTCACTGCTGGGGGAACGGAAAAGGTTGGCGACACCGACACCCGCATCGTGGACGTGATGGCTGACGGCACTCCGATCCGTTGGTTCGTCGATCCCCAGACCGGTCACATTTTGAAAGAGACTTATCGCACCCTCAGCCAGGGCGGACCGGTGCAAGGCCAAACCGATATGGATAACTGGCAGTCAGTAAACGGCCTGAACATTCCGTTCCTACGCCACAACAAACAAAATGGCCAGGATTCGAGCACCGCGGAGTACACGTCTCTGGAACTGAATCCTGTGGTGGATGCGAAGTTATTCGAGAAGCCGGAAAAACCAGCGGCTCAACCCTAAACCCGGACTTTCAAGGATCGTCAGTCAGTTGCGCAATCTGCCATGACGCTCATGTGGGGACAGCCGCCCGCCCTCGGCTGTCCAATCGAGCGAAGCTCGACTTCGTTCGTCACGTTCGGCGAACTCGTGAAGTACATGGCGCCTAGGCATTCTTGACAGCGGCGACGCTAAGTCTTACAGTTATAGGCGAACAAAAGGCGAATCAATGCAGCCTTCTTCCCTTCCCTTGTTCGCGCCTCCGCCTAAGTCCCCACTAGTCGGCATTGCCCGCCTGGCCTCAGAAGGTGAATCCCTGCGCGAGGGCCAGAACGTCGAGTACTTCACTCTTCCCGCGAAATCCCTGCTCAACCGCTGTACCAGCGGCCGCGGCCTGCCTTTCACTTGGACCATCAACCCTTATCGCGGCTGCGAATTTGGCTGCCAGTATTGTTATGCGCGCTACACCCACGAATTTATGGAGCTGCGCGATGGCCGGGAATTTGAGCAGAAAATCTACGTGAAGCAGCACACCTCCGACCTGCTGCGCCGCGACCTGCGACGCGTCAAGCCTGGGGAAGGCATTGCGCTCGGCACCGCGACCGATCCTTACCAACCCGCCGAGCGCCGTTATGAAGTCACGCGTGGCATTCTCGAAGAGTTCGCACGCCATCGCGGATTCGAACTCGGAATCGTCACCAAGTCCAACCTCATTGTTCGCGATGTGGATCTTCTGCGTGAAGTATCTCGGAACAACGTTCTCTCCATCCACATCACCGTCACCACCTTAAACGTAAGACTGGCGCGGATTCTTGAGCCCCGCGCCCCGCGCCCCGATCTGCGCCTGGATGCGGTCCGTCAACTCAGCGAAGCCGGCCTCAGTGTGGGCGTAAGCAGTTCGCCCGTTCTGCCCGGTATTACCGATTTACCCGCAGACCTGGAGGCGGTAGTGCGCGCAGCCGCCGCAGCCGGGGGGCGACACATCTTCGCCGGACCATTATTTCTCAAGCCCTGCTCGGCGGCAGTCTTCCTTCCGTTTCTCGAACAGCACTTTCCGCAACTGGTCGAGAATTACCGCGCACGCTACCACGGGCGCTCGTTCCTTCCACCCTCTTACGGCAAACGCATCGCCCAACTCATAGCCAGCTTTTGCCAGAAATATGGAATCAAACGCGCCGACCCACGCGGAGCAGGCTCCTTCACCAGCGACCCGCCCGCACAAGTCCCAGGAGAACAGTTGCCGCTGTTCTGAACCCCATGAAAATAAGGATGTCATTCCGAACTGGGCGGAAGCCCGGTGATGAACCTGCTGTGTGTTGGGGCTGGGCGTCATCTGCCTTGACTCTGGACCTCATCCTCTATAATCAAATTTCCCAATGGCAACCGCATTCCCACCAGCTGAACCGGTCCGCGCTCAACGTCCTCCTCTTCTCATGCGGCTCCACCAATTCTGGCGGCGCGTCACTGAAGGCTTGGAGCTTACGCAACTCTGGTCGCAGTTTGAAACCGAAGCACGCGCCAGTTACCGCCTCTATTCGCGCGATGTCGAAGCCAAGACGCCGGACGGTCTTACCCGGCGCGGCCGCCGCCTGCACGTCGTGCGGGAGTTTTTCTGGGCGGTCCTGGAAAAACTCTCACCCGCCCGCCGCGTGCTGCTGCTGGTGGCTCTCATCATGCTCCTGTTTCCCAGCAGCGGCTTCAGTTATCACGATGCGGGAAACGATCTTCACGTCATCGAATTCGACTTCCATTTCTGGGGTGGTCTGCTGCTTTTCCTTTTGCTCATGCTGGAGATTGCCGACCGCGTCGTAATGAAACGCGATCTCCAGATTGCCCGTGAGATTCAGACCTGGCTGCTGCCCGGCGCCCCTCCCCAGATTCCTGGAATCTCCATTGCTTACGCCACTCGCCCCGCAAACACCGTGGCAGGGGATTACTACGATGTTTTCCCGCGTCCAGGAAAAACGCCGGAAGATAATCGCGTTATGTTCGCCGTGGCCGACGTCGCCGGTAAAAGCATTCCCGCCGCCATGCTTATGGCTACATTTCAGGCAAGCCTGAAAACGCTTTCCACCGCTCAGGTCGCGCTTCCGGAACTGGTCGCGAACATGAACAAGTACGCCTGCTCCAACAGCCAGGGCGGATTGCGTTTCACCACCGCTTTTCTCGCCGAGTACGACGCCGCCCGCCGCATCTTCACCTACATCAATGCGGGTCACAACAACCCCATTCTGCGTCGCAGCAATGGATTGATCGAGCGTCTGGATGTCGGCGGATTGCCGATCGGCATTCAAGCCGATGCGAAGTATGAGTCGGCCAGCACCGCTCTAAAGCCCGGCGATTGGCTGATCATTTTTACTGATGGCCTGGTAGAAGCGGTCAACGCACGCGACGAAGACTTCGACGAACCGCGATTGTTAAGCGTACTCGAGGCTGGCCCTTCCGCCACGCCAAAAGAGTTGCTCGACCGCCTCATGGGCAGTCTGGATCTCTTCGTCGGATCGACTCCCCAGCACGATGACGTGACCTGCCTGCTGGTCAAAGCAGAAAACTTCTAACCGTCGAGCCCGCTCCGAACATCACAAGAGCTTCTCGCACATACTCCTCGTTCAACTTTTTTTCATCGCCTCCGCATACATGCGATGAAACGCATGCACCCCTTTTTCTTGTGTCGCGCTGAATCGCCCCCGCGAATAGCTGCGTGAGTGCAAATTCTTCTGCACTTTTTCGCAGATTGCTACATCTTCGACTTGGATTTGGTCGCTGAACTCTACCGACGCCTTGGCTGCGGAACTGCTATGGTCTTTCTCCGGCAGATACCATTCGAAGATAGCCACGGAACGCTCCGGGCCCCGCGGCAGCACAATGTTGAGCGAAACATTGTCGGGATAGCAGTTCAGCATCCAGTTGGGATAAATCCAGAAGTAGTCGGTGGTTAGGTCGCCCGCTTCCTGATATCGCCGCGGACTCGTGTCACCCGGCTGCGCCCCACGGATCGGACTGAACTGCCGAACGTACCGCACATGCGGCTCAACTACATATGCATTGAAATCAAGTTCACGGTTCAGGCCCGGATGCACGCTGGGCAGATGATAGCCTTCGAGATAATTGTCAACATACGTTT
>JAUTWY010000617.1 GCA_030838305.1 Acidobacteriaceae bacterium | reverse complement strand
GATCGTCGCCGTGCTTAATCGACAGGGTCACAACTTCTCCTTCACGCGGGTCCCGGCCGGTGTCTTCGCCACGCTCTTCCCTGGAGCCGCGGAGATCGCCGCAATGTTCAGTTACTTCGAAGCGCATACCTATTTGGGTTCGGAGTCACGCGACCGAATTGCGTTCGCAAACAAAATAGCCGGCAGACAACCGGCGAAGTTTTCGACTTGGGCTCGACTGAATGTCCCGGTTCAGACTCCCTGAATACAACCATCCACTCAACGCGAAGCGAAATTACGAAATCCTGGCAGTTGGCCGTTTCAGAAGTTCCTTAATGCGCGGACACGGCGCCTTTGCCCGAAACTCTCTTGAGACAGAACACGACGGGGATTGACACCAGACACAATAAGGCGAGCCACCGGAAATCATCCACATAAGCCAGCAGGCTGGATTGTTGGAGCAGCGCGCTGTAAATCGCGCCCGGAGCCATAGCCTGCGCCAGCGCTGGAGTGACATGCTGCCCCAAGGCCGTTTGTATCGCTTGCAGTTTGGACTGAAAGGGAGCGTCCAAAGGCGTAAGATGTGTCACCAGATACGCCTGATGCGCCTGGGATCCACGGGCTACCATGGTGGTCACCATCGAAATGCCGATGCTGCCGCCCAGGTTTCGCATCAGGTTGAACAGGCCGGCGGCGTTGCCCATTTCGCCCTTGGGCAAGTGGCCCATCGCTGTGGTCGCGAGCGGGACGAACGTGAGGGCGAGACCCAGGCCCTGGATGAAGTTCGCGAGGACGAAACTGCTTTTGGCCACTTCCAGATCAATATTGCTCATCCTGAATCCCGACACACCGCACAAAAGGATTCCGGCAATGATCAGTTTGCGGCTATCAATCTTGCTTGTAAGCAGTCCAACGAGAGGCATGGCCAACAACGCGCCAATTCCGCGAGGGCTTTGCGCGAGGCCGCTTTGGATTGCTGTGTAACCAAGCAGGTTTTGCAGGAACAACGGCAGCAGTGTTAATGGACTGTAGGAAATGACACCGACGGCGGTCGCGAGGATGGTTCCGACGGCGAAGTTGCGATTGGACAGCACGCGCAAATTGATGATCGGCTGAGCAACGCGCAGTTCCCGAATCAATAATGCCACGAGCGACACAGCAGAAACTATCGTGAACCAGCAGATCCATGGCGCAGAAAACCAATCTTCATCCTGCCCTTTGTCGAGAACGGTTTGCAGCGTTCCCAGCCACAAGGTCAGCAACGCCAGGCCAACCGCATCAATGCGCCGCGGCTTGCTCGCCTGCACATAGGTTGGATCCGAAATGAACCGCAGGATCATTACAATCGCGAGCAAGCCGACCGGCAGGTTGATGTAAAACAGCCAGCGCCAGGAATAGCTATCCGTGATCCACCCGCCGAGCAACGGGCCGAGCACCGGCGCGACCACGACCCCCAAACCCCAAACCCCCATCGCCTGTCCGTGCCTGGCGGGTGGAAAAGACTCCAAAAGGATGGCCTGTGAAAGCGGTTGCAAAGCGCCGCCGCCCGCCCCTTGCAACACGCGCGCGGCAATCAGGACACCGAGGGTCGGAGCGAGGCCGCACAAACCAGAGGCGAATGTGAAGATAGCGACACAGGCCAGGAAAAACCGTTTGCGGCCAAAGAAGGATGAAAACCATGCGCTGGCGGGCAGCACAATTGCGTTTGAGATGAGGTAGCTGGTTTGCACCCAGGTTACTTCGGAAGTGGCCGCCGAGAGACTGCCGGCGATATGGGGCAATGACACGCTGACGATCGTTGTGTCGAGCACTTCCATGAAGGTCGGCACAATCACCGCCGCCGCGATCAGCCACGGATTCACTTTGACAGGGGCTTTGTTGTTCATCGCCTGAAGTTGCTTTGTGTGAGTGCTGCTGAATCACTTAATCCGGACCTTCGGCTCGACGGACATTCCGGGCCCCATAGCCAGGCGCAAGTCCTCGCGAGTTGCCTCATTGAAGACAATCTTCACGGGCACGCGCTGTAACACCTTGATGTAATTGCCCGTCGCATTCTCGGGCGGGAAAAGACTGAAGCGGGCGCCCGAGCCGGTTTGGATGCTGTCAACACGACCGGTGAATTTCCGATGCGGATACGCATCCACCTGAATCGTTACTGGCTGGCCCGGGCGCATGTGCGTCAGTTGCGTCTCCTTGAAATTTGCGATTACCCAAAGATCGCGCGGGACGAGTGTCAGCAATGATTGTCCAGGCTGCACGAAGGCGCCGGATTCCACTGTTCGGCGCGTTACGCGGCCGCTCTCGGGCGCAGTCACCTTAGTGTAGGAAAGATTGATCTCGGCTTGAAGGGCGGATGCCTCGTTCTGCAGCACATTGGCCGTGGCGGTTTCAATGTTGGCCTTGCTCAACGCAGTTTGTGCTTCCGCCGCCAGAATCTTGTTTCGAGCTACTTCCAATTGAGCGGCGGCGGATCGCGATTGCGTCGCCGCGAGATCAATCTGGCTTTGCGACACCCCATTGCTGCCAATCGCCACGTATCGTTTCCAATCCACGTAGGCGAAATTGGCCTGGGCCTCCGCGGCTGTCAGGTTGGACCGCTCCTGTTCCGCTTTGGCCTGGTCCACCGCGAGCTGTGCTTTTGCCTGATCCAGCCGGCTTTTGGCAGCGGCCAGGTCGGCCCGCGCCTGCGCCAGTTTTGCTTCATAGTCCCTCGGATCAATCTCGAGCATCAATTCCCCCTGGTTCACTTCCTGATTATCCTGCACCACGAGCCGCGCCACGATTCCGGGAATTTGAGGCGCAATCGGAATCACGTGCCCTTCAAGTGTCGCATCGTCCGTCGATTCGAAGGGTGCAATGTTCCAGGTGTAATAGGCGCAAGCACCCGCTCCAATGATCAGTGCGCTCGCAATGACAAGAATCTTGCGAGCCTGTTTTCGCGCGGGCTTCCCTGGCGAACTGCCGTTGGTGGAGAATGGCTCTCGTTTTGCGCTTTCAGATTCAGCCGAGGGCGAATCGAGCTGAATCGCGGGATGTTGCGGAATGGACAGGCGATCTGAAACCTTATCCTTTAATTCGGTGCCCATAGCCATGTGTTAGCGGAGTTCATTCTCGGCCAAAGGGGCCCCCGATGTACGGGTAACCCGTATTCGGGTTATATTTAAACGGATCGGAATCATCCAGGTTGGTGGAAGCGCAGCCGCTCATGAGGATGATCAGCAGCAGCGCGGCAAGTGTGGCGAGGGGGACTATTGGTGATCGTGATGACCGTAACATACCGGTGTGATTGCAGCAGCCTTGCCACAGATTCATTCTTGACGTAAGTGCGCTTTCCACAGTGGGTTAAATGGAAAACGCCTGCTCTGCCAACGCGTTCGATAAGTTGAACGTCCAAAGAATCGAACCGGTCTGGTTGGACAATCGTACCACCTATAGCACATTGAGCCATTATGGACACAGCCGTTGATACTCGCTTCGATGCGAATTTCACCGCGCAGGTCCTGCTGGAGCTCGCGGGCGCGCCTTCGGTCGAGAATTTGCTAAACACGCTTGTCACCCGGGCTGCCGAGCGGCCCAACGTTATTTGCCTGCAGATTTGGCTACTCGATAAAGCAGATCGTTCTCTGCACCTGGCCGCAGGCTGTGGCCAGCCTCCTCACGGCTTCGACAACTCCTCCATCCGCATTCCTCTCGGCACCGGTATCCTTGGAGAGATCGCGGCGACAGCAGAACAGATGGTCTTGCGGGATTTGGACGAGGACTGGAAAAGGTTGGGAAACGCTGATTGGCTTAAACAGCAAGGCATTTGTGGCTTCAGCGGCGCGCCCATCGCATTCAAAGGAGAAGTTTTGGGATTAACCGCTGTTTATCTGAGCGAATATCCACCGAACGAAAGCCGTCCCTGGGCACAAATCTTCGCCAACGAGATCGGCGCTGCCATTGCCAACGCGCGGGCTTTCGAAGAAATCCAGCACTTGAAAGCGCAACTCGAGCAACAGAATGCATACCTGCGAGAGGAAGTTGTGGAAGCGCGCGCATTCGGCGAACTGGTGGGCCAAAGCGGCGCTTTGCGGCAACTGGTCTATCAGATCGATCTGGTCGCGCCCACCGAAGCCTCTGTGCTCATCCTTGGCGACACCGGCACCGGAAAGGAACTGGTCGCGCGCGAAATCCATAAACGGAGCCGGCGCAAGGACAAGGGCTTGGTCAGGGTCAATTGCGCCTCCATCCCAAGAGAGCTTTTCGAAAGCGAATTCTTTGGCCATGTGAAGGGCGCTTTTACGGGCGCAATCAGAGATCGCGCCGGACGCTTCGAAACAGCTCACGACGGAACCATCTTTCTTGACGAAATCGGCGAAGTTCCGCTGGAGATGCAAAGCAAACTTCTGCGCGTCTTGCAGGAGAAACGCTACGAGCGGGTCGGCGATGATCGAACGCGTTACGCCGATGTGCGGATCATCGCGGCGACGAATCGTGACCTCAAGAAGGAAGCAGCAGCAGGGCGGTTCCGCGAAGACCTTTTTTATCGGCTGCACGTGTTTCCGGTCCAGGTAGTGCCGTTGAGGGAGCGACCGGACGATATCCCATTATTGGCGAGGCACTTTGTCGAGCTGTCAGTCAGAGAATTGAGATGCGCCAAACCCCGGCTCACGAACGCAGGCGTCACGACACTTCAAAGCTATCATTGGCCGGGCAACGTGCGCGAACTGCGCAACGTGATTGAGCGCGCGGTCATCCTCGCCCGAGGCGGCAGCCTCGATTTCGAGTTGCCGATCACCGTGCAGTCCGCGCTTCCGCCTCTGCTGCCAGCAACCCCCGCGGCAGGGAACGGTCATGAGAATAATTCGCAGATTTTGACCGAAACTGAGCTCCAACGCCGAGAACGCGACAATCTGCTGACCGCTCTCAACAAAGCGCATTGGAAGATCAAAGGCCCGGACGGCGCTTCCGAACTTCTCGGTGTCAAACCCACGACCTTGCTTTCACGGATGAAGAAGTGGGGGCTGGAGCGGCCGGCCTCGATCTGAATGGTTCAAGAGAGAATCCTTCGCGCTTCATCCAGGAGGAGTCCATTGAAGTTTATCCGCAGAGCTTGAGGCCTGGCCTGATTACGCGTCACTTCTGCTGCCTGATCCATTTGGTCTATTACGTACGATTTTTCGCGCGTTCGATCTTTCGCACGCTGCCTCTTCAGTTCCCTGCCTGATCTAAACTGCCTGCCCTCAAGGGTTTGGAGCGCATTCACCCCCCTTGGCACGTTCTGTGCCTAACGTTGGTTTGGTGTCCGACAAAGTCGAAAACGTGAACCAAACCGAAAGCAAAAAGATTATGCTCAATGATTTAAATCCTGCTGGCACTCTGCCGCGCTACTCCGCAAAACGAAACCTTCATCGCGCGAGTTTCTTCTGCCACGCCCCGCAAGCAACGCAGGTTTCCCTGGTGGGCGACTTCAACTACTGGAACCCATATACCACCCCGATGGTCCGCCAGGCTGACGGGCGCTGGATGGCCAGCGTCGAACTCACCCATGGCTATCATGAATACCAGTTCCTGGTGGATGGCAAACCGGAGCTCGACCCCAATGCAACAGGCAAAACGCGCAACGCACTCAACCAGGTCGTATCACTCCTGGCCGCAAGCTAACCGATGAACATGAACACTTCGATTCATAACTTCGCGCTTCGGCGGTTCGAGAATTTCATTCACACCTGACAACCAAAATAAACGCATGAAAACAGCAAACCAGGTTAATCATGGAAATCCGACCATACCATC
>JAUTWY010000598.1 GCA_030838305.1 Acidobacteriaceae bacterium | reverse complement strand
AACCATCTGGCTTGAGGATGCGTACGAATTCGCGCCTTGCCCTTTTGCGATCGAACCAGTGTGCCGCCTGTGCGGCGCTCACGAAGTCTACACTCTGACTAGGCAGCGTCGTGGCCTCGGCGGTTCCGCCAACGCTGGTGAAGTTAGGAAAGGTCGCTAACAGTCGCTCGCCCGCCGTGCGCATCTCGTCGTTTGGCTCGATGCCAAAGACGGTATTGCCATTCTCCAGCAACATGCGAGTCCAAATGCCAGTGCCGGAAGCGATATCGGCAACTGTATGGCTCGGCCGCAAGCCGCATTCTTTCTTTAGCGCCAGCAAGACTTCCTCCGGATAACCGGGCCGGTAGCGCACATAGTTTTCGACGCGATCGGAAAAGCGGCTGGTAGCGTTGGAAGCGGGCATAGACCGAAAGTGGCAAGTTTTTTCATCTTGCCAGAACCTCATTTTAATTGCAGGATATGGATATTGTCCCTCCCCGCCGGGCTCCTGTTCCTCCCACCCGGATGACTTTGATCGATAGCATTGTCAGAGGAGCAAAATCACTTCCGGCGCCAAGTGCGATACCATTCCACCAAAGCCATGATAGTTTGCCTCGCATGAGAGTTGTCATTAAAGTCGGCACCAGCCTGATCGCGCCCGGTGGTCAGATCGACGCAAACCTGCTGCGCGGCATGGTGGATCAATTCGATCTGAGCAAGAATGAATACCTGATCGTCACCTCCGGCGCTATCGCCGCTGGCATGTCCGGACTTGCGCTTCGCAAGCGGCCTAGCGGAGTTCCCGGCATGCAGGCGTGCGCCGCGGTTGGACAAAGCAAACTGATGCACACCTACGAGCGCTTGTTTTTCGGCAAGAAGGTTGTGGCGCAGCTTTTACTTTCGAGCGATGACTTTACTTCACCGGTTCGCTACCGCAATTTGCAGAATGCTTTGGCTGAGTTGCTTTCGCTGGGAGTCATTCCGATCGTAAATGAAAACGACAGCGTCTCGGTGCGCGAGCTGGAAGGCGCTTTCGGGGACAACGACGAGTTGAGCGCACTGCTTGCAACCGCCGTGAAAGCCGATTGGCTGTTGCTGTTGACCAATGTCGACGGATTCCTGATTCCCAACGGAGGCAGGAAGCCCAAGCTGCAGCGTGTGGTGCGCAAGCTCACTCCCGCGCTGGAAGCACAATGTAACGGCAAGAGCAAGCTGGGACGTGGTGGCATGATTTCCAAATTGCGTGCCGCGAAGCTGGCCAGCGAAGGCGGCGTGCGCGTGGCCATTGTGAACGGACGCCATCCTCAGGGAATTACTTTGGGGATGGAAAGAAAAATCGGAACCTATTTCCCTCCTCAGGGACGAAAGTAAATGGCGACCACCACTGCCAATCCGATTTCCACTCAGGAGAGGTTGCTGCGCGCGCGGGAAGCGAGTGCGAAGCTGGCCCTGTTCTCGACGGACGAAAAGAATCACTTGCTGTTGGCGATCGCGGATGCGATTGAAAAGCAGTCTGAGATAATTCTTGCGGCGAACCACGAGGACGTAGAAAGGTCCGGACTTGAAGGCGCAATGCGTGACCGCTTGCTGCTGACAAAAGCGCGAATCGAGGAAATGGCGCAAGGCGTGCGTGAAGTGGCGGCTCTGGGCGATCCGATCGGTGAAACCCTGGCGGAGTGGACACGACCAAACGGCTTAAGAATCCGCAAGGTGCGCGTTCCGCTTGGCGTCATAGGAATCATCTACGAATCGCGGCCGAACGTCACCGTCGACACAGCCGTCCTCGCTTTGAAAACAGGCAACGCCATCGTGTTGCGCGGCGGCAAAGAAGCCGCGCGCAGCAATCAGAAGCTCGTCGAGATTCTTGCAGGCGTGCCTGGACTGCCAGATGGAGCAATCGAGCTTCTCGATTCCAGCACCCGCGAGTCGGTGCAGGAACTGATCAAGGCTCGTGGCTTGGTGGACGTAATTATTCCCCGCGGTGGCACGGGGCTGATCGCATTCGTCACCGAGAATTCCTCAGTTCCAGTAATCGAAACCGGGGCAGGGAACTGCCACATCTTCGTGGATGAAACCGCAGACTTTGAGATGGCTGACCGGATCGTGATTAATGCCAAGACGCAAAGGCCTTCGGTATGCAATTCTGCGGAAAAGGTGCTGGTGCACGAACGCGTCGCCGCGGAATATGTCCCGCGAATCGTCAAGAAGCTTATCGATGCCGGAGTCGAAGTTCGAGGAGACAACAACTCCCGCAACTTAGCTGCCGGGCTGAGCATTGCGGCAACGACCGAACAAGACTGGTACGAAGAATATCTTCGGTTGTGTATGGCGGTTTGCGTGGTTGCGAACGTCGATGGCGCGATTGCCCACATCAATCGTTATTCTACGAAGCACTCTGACTCGATCATCACGACCGACGAAGCGAATGCCCGCAAGTTTCTGCGCGGAGTGGATTCCGCCGCAGTCTACTGGAACGCTTCGACGCGTTTCACTGACGGCGCCGAGTTCGGATTCGGCGCCGAGATGGGCATCAGCACTCAGAAGCTCCACTGCCGCGGCCCCTTCGCGCTGGCGGAGCTGACTTCTTCGAAGTACGAGATTGTCGGGACCGGGCAGGTTCGGTAACTTTGTCCCGCGGTTCGGGCCTTCCGAGTTACGTGCTCCAACCATGCGAGCTGCATTTGCATAGAGTACCGCCTCGCTATGCTACCTTATTTACTTTCACGGCGAGCCCTTATGAGATTGATCTCATCAGTTCTTTTTCCCTCGGCCATTCTGTCTTTGTTTCTCTTGCCCAGTGCCGCTGGCCACGGGCCGGTGGATCTCAAAGCGGC
This sequence comes from Acidobacteriaceae bacterium, assembly GCA_030838305.1. Classification (GTDB taxonomy): domain Bacteria; phylum Acidobacteriota; class Terriglobia; order Terriglobales; family Acidobacteriaceae; genus Sulfotelmatobacter. The sequence goes on along the minus strand of JAUTWY010000598.1, from coordinate 2,997 downwards.
TCAACCTATCTTCGGCTTTCGCGACGCCACTGCCGAAAACGCTGCCGAGTCCCGCTTCCTTGCTGTCCCTGATCCCAAGCTGGCCGAGGAGCATCTGCGTGCCCTGACCAAGGTCCCACACATGGCAGGCACGCCAGAAGACAAAGCCACGGCCGACTACGTTGCGCAGAAGTTTCGGGACGCCGGACTCGACACCGAGATCGTCGAATACAAAGTGTGGATGAACTACCCCGCAGAGATCAGTGTGGATATCACCGCGCCTGCCGGAGTTGCAATGCATGGCCCCACGCGGGAGCACGTCGGTGGAGATCCTTATGAGGACGACCCGCGGGTCGTGATGCCGTTCAACAGCATGTCGCCGTCTGGGGACGTCGAGGCGGACGTGGTCTATGCCAACTACGGCACGCCGGAAGATTTCGAAAAGCTGGATAAGTTGAAGATCGATGTACACGGCAAGATCGTGCTGGTGCGCTACGGCCAGAACTTCCGCGGAGTGAAAGCATTCGTCGCGCAGGAACATGGCGCGGCCGGAGTGATCATCTACTCCGATCCGTTCGACGACGGCTGGCGGCGTGGCGATAAATATCCCGATGGGCCCTGGCGGCCCGATACCGCCGTGCAGCGCGGATCCATAGGATACATGTTCGAATTTCCCGGCGATCCTACAACGCCAGGATTTGCCTCGTTGCCTTCACTGCCGGAGAGCAAGCGCACTCCTCCCGAGCAGTCCGCGCAGATGCCAAAGATTCCAGTCACGCCGCTCTCCTATCACGACGCCACGCCCATCCTTCAACACCTCGGCGGACCCGACTCCCCCCGCGAGTGGCAGGGCGCGCTGCCTTTTACCTATCACGTAGGTCCGGGCCCGGCGCGCGTGAAGATGCATCTCAAACAGGATTATCAGTACCGAACTCTGTGGGATGTGATTGGCCGCGTGCGCGGCAGCGAACTGCCCGACGAGTGGGTGGTTGCGGGAAACCATCGCGACGCATGGGTCTACGGTGCCGTCGACCCCAACAGCGGCACGGCGGCGATGCTCGAAACTGTGCACGGAATTGGCGAGTTGCTGAAGTCAGGCTGGAAGCCGAAGCGCACTCTTGTCTTTGGCAGTTGGGACGGCGAAGAGGAAGGTCTGATCGGTTCGACAGAGTGGGCCGAGCAGCATGAGTCCGAACTAGTCGCGTCTCCCGCATATTTCAATATGGACGTGGCCGTCTCCGGACCGAAGTTTGGAGCCTCGGCGGTGCCGAGTTTGAAGCAGTTTTTGCGTGATATTGCCAAGGCTGTCCCTAGTCCCAACGGGGGGACTGTGTACGATGCGTGGCGGAGAGTTGATCAACCGGGCGTTCCCTCGACGCAGTCGCCTGCGGAAGCCATCGGGGACACGCGCCGCCTGCCTGCCGCGAATGTGAAGGGCGATGCGCCGGTCGGCGACTTGGGCAGCGGCTCCGATTACAGCGCCTTTCAGCAGCATCTGGGCGTGCCCTCGACCGATATTAGTTCCACAGGCCCATACGGCGTCTATCACTCTGTGTTCGACAATTTTGCGTGGTTCAAGAAGTTCGGCGATCCTGACTTCGTTTACGAACAGCAAATGGCGAGAGTCTTCGGCCTGGAGGCGTTGCGCATGGCCGACGCCGATGTGCTGCCATACGACTATGAAGAGTACGGGAAAGAGATTTCCGCATACCTGGATACGGCGAAAAAGAGAGCCGAAGGAAAGCTCGGTGAGCGCGCTCTCGATATGAGTGCGGTGAATGCCGCTGCGAAGCGATTTCAAGAGGCCGGTGCAAAGATACTGGTGAAGCAAAAGAATCCGCCGCGCGAACCGGCGCGACTGAATCAGGCGCTGCGCGGAGCCGAGCGTGCTCTCCTAGTACCCGAAGGCTTGCCGCACCGTCCCTGGTTTCGCCATGCGATCTATGCTCCAGGGGAATACACGGGCTATGCCGCAGTAGTGATTCCCGGCGTGAATGAGGCTCTGGACAAGGGGGACGCCGAGCGGGCCCGTCAGCAACTGGCAGTATTGGCGGCGGCGCTGGAGCGCGCGGCGAAACTGCTGGAAGGATACCGGTAGGCGATGAACGCCACCCACGCTCTCGCGCAGTTCCTGCGGACGCTGCCGCACTCGGCGGCGGCTACGTTTCTCGCGCTGTTTCCCATCGTCGATCCCTTCGGAGGCGTTCCCATTTTCTTCACGATGACTTCCTCTTGGACGCCTGAAGACCGACGCCGCACCGCCTTGAAAACAGGCATCTGGGTCTTCGTCATCCTGGTTACGTTCCTCTTTTTTGGGCGCTTCGTGCTCCATTTTTTCGGCATTTCGCTTCCGGTCCTAAAGATTGCCGGGGGGCTAATCGTCGCTAATACCGCGTGGGGTATGGTCACCTCGCACGCCCGCATTACTCCGGAAGAGACCGACGAAGCGCTGGACAAAGAAGACATTTCTCTTACGCCGCTTGCCATGCCCCTCATGTCCGGACCAGGCGCCATCGGCGTGGTCATGGGGCTTGCGGCTCAGGTCGACAGCGCGGCTTCGTACATGGGCATGGTCATCGGGATCGCCGCGGTAGCGTTGACCGTTTTTCTTTTCTTTTACTTCGGCGGTCCGCTGGTGCGGCGGCTGGGACCCAATGCGGTCGGAGCCATTAACAAGATTTTTGGCTTTCTGATTCTCGCCATCGCCGTCCAACTGGTGTGGGACGGAGTGGCGGACTTCAAGAGCTAGCTTCGTGTGGCGCGGGCGCCCCCGCCCGCGACTCCGTCCATCGAACCTCATTTTGATGGAACCACAGCTGTTACCTGCTCGTACCGTTAATAGGTGCCGGCGCGCTCTGGGGTGTTTTATGCCCGAAAGGTCTTCCGTTCGCTTGGCTGCGGTTCACAAGATAGTTCTTGTTTTTCTTTTCTTGGTGCCTTTTTGTGCGGCTTCGGACCATTGGGATTACGAAGAGAGTCACGATCAGGCTCGCGATTTCGTGGCCGGTGGCATGCTTC
>JAUTWY010000593.1 GCA_030838305.1 Acidobacteriaceae bacterium | reverse complement strand
ATCCTCTTGGCCTGGCTGCTTCGTTGATCGCTGGTGGACTTTCCGGACTACTCGGCATTGGTGGTGGTCCCATTAAAGTTCCGGTGATGTTTATCTTCATGGACGTTCCGCTGATGGTGGCGACCGCCACATCAAATTTCATGATTGGAGTCACCGCGGCGGCTAGCGCTATCGTCTACTACCGGCGGGGAGACATTCTGGTCGAAATCGCGGCACCGCTGGCTGTGGGAGTATTTCTCGGCTCGTTGCTGGGGGCGCGCATGGCGCCACGGGTTCAAACAAAGTACGTCGTGTATCTGCTGGTTGCGATCATGCTCTATCTTGCGGTTCACCTGACCGTACACCTGCTCACGGGAGGGAATGCTGCATGAGCCAGTTGCGTGAACCTGCCTTGGACCGCGTGGTCGCCCTGGTGCTACGCGTGGGAGCGTTCGGATGTTTCTTCATCATGCTGACAGGACTGCTGGTCGGACTCTTCGTTCACGGCCGCATCCCTGGAGATATCGAACGGGCGGGAGTGCTTCTGATGTTGGCCACGCCAGTTGTACGGGTGGCGGTTGCCGCTGTTCTTTTTTTGCGCGAGAACGATTGGAAGTACGGTGCAATCTCGTGTGGAGTGCTCGCCATCCTCCTGCTAGGCGCGGTATTTGGAATCGGAGAGCACTGAGGGCTTCGTCCCTCTATTCCCAACTGTCATCCCGAGCGTAGCGCGGGATCTTGGCCCTTGCCGGCGCGGCCCGAGTTCCCGCCGCGGGCACACACCAGGGTCGCTCGCTACGCTCGGGATGACAAAGGGGCACATCACGGCTGGCAACTCTTCAGGCCAGGACTTAGAACACGTGCAGCTTAATGCTCAAATACTTCTTGGGATTCTCCCGGATCGCTTTCACCAGGTTGCGGCTCTCCGTCAGCATCTCAGTCGCATTGTTGTAGAGAGCGTCGTCTTTGAACAATTTTCCCGCCGAGCCTCGACCCGCCTCAAGATCGCTGGTCAAAGCCGCGAGCTTGGTCATGGTGGTGTCGATCTTCCGGGCTAGTTCCTCGTCCTTGGCCAGTCTGCCCAGAGTGCCCTTGCCGGCATTGATGTCTTCGCTCACCTTCTTCAAGTTAGCAACGGTGTCGTTGGCGTTGTTGTAAAGAGCCGGGTCTTTCAGGAATTTTCCAGCGGTGCCTTTGCCTTCTTGCAGGTCGTCCACCACCTTATTCATTCGGTCCAGGGTAGCTACAAACTTGTTATAGGCGTCATTGTTACTGATCAATTGGCCCAGGCTGCCTTGCCCTTTGGCGATCGTGTCGACAATCCCCTTGAACTCCGAAACTGTTTGCGAGAAGCGGTCGTACAGGGTGGGATCGTAAATCAATTTGCCCAGCGAGCCCTTGCCACTTTCCGCGAAGGCGAGGATGCGATCGGCGCGCTTGAGCAGTGCATCCATATTCTGCAAGGTGCTCTGGCTGGAGCGCACTACTTCGTTGAAGTCAGGATGCACGTGGGTGGGAAGGACGTCGCCATCCTGCGCCACGGGCCCGATGGCTTGCGAACTGTCGATATCAAGATAGGTTTCGCCCAGCACGCCGGCAGTTTCCAGAGATGTCACCGAATCGCGGCGCAGATTGAAGCTGTACTTTGTACTCACCTTCATGATTACTTTGACCGGAGTGAGCTGTTTGTCTTTGTCGGGCACAATCCGCATGCTCACTACGTTGCCAATATCCACACCGCTCAGGCGCACGGGAGCGCCTACTCGCAGTCCGCTGGCATTATCGAAGAACGAAACTACCGTGATGCGATGGGAGAAGAAGCCGCCGGTTCCAGACATGAGAAACAACAGCAAGGCCAGAGTCAAACTGGCGAAAACTACGGTCAGACCGACGCGAAGTTGCGACCATTTGATCTGCTGTTGGCTCGGCAAATGATTTCCTCAGACAGACTTGCTCATTCCGGTGATGCAGGGATCAGCTCTAAACTCCCCGCCGCCCCTCGCAGCATCATAGCAAACCCTTGGCTTCTACTAGACAGGTTGTTGACGGAGGGCTGGCAACAGCACTAAAGCGAGCAGGTAGGCCGCAACTCCGCATGCCAATGTAGCGTTCAAGCCAAATTGAATTGCGATCACCATCGCCAGCACCGAACCCAACACGCTGGCCGCTGCATTCATGGCCCAGGCCCACTCCACCGCATGGTTTTCGCCCGTTGCCCCGCCCGGCAGATGACTCCTCACCAAGGCGCGCAAGCCCGAGGGGAAAGGCATTCCCATGACGAAGCCGAGCGGAGCCAGCAGCGTGCCGCTGATCAACAAGCGGTAGCTAAATCTGAATCCCACCCACGCTGCGAGAACATGAGGTAGAAAAAATACGTGGGCTAGCAGAGCGACGACCACCAGCACAAGGGGCACCCACGCCAGTTCTGCACGAGGAAGCCAGCGCCGCGATAACAAGCTGCCCGCGCCGCTCGACAGCATGAGGAGGAAGATCACCACGGTCAGGGCATAGGTCGGGTGCCCTAGAAAAAGTACGAAGCGCTGAATAAATGCGATCTCGACCAGAATGTAACCCAGCCCCACCGCCACGAAATAAAGCAGAGGGATCGGCGACTGACGTGTTGCCTTGAGTGCAAGCGGCAAAATCAGAAACGCCAGCACTGCGACCAGAGAGATGGCCAGCACCAGCAAGAGTACCAGCACGCCCAGATTTACCTTCCAATCAATTCCATTCCGCAATCCTTCCGGACCCAGAATTTGCCCAGCCTTTAGAGTGAAGAAAAAAAAAGGCGCATTGTCGGTGACCGGAGCCACGTTGTAAGCATAGTTTTGCGCGAAACGGTAAGGATCATTGCTCGCGATCAAGTCAGCAAAAGGACTATTTCCGGGATCCGAAGGCAGATAGAGCGGATTGAGCTGATCATATTCATCAAAATGAGCCTGCACCGCGGACTCTTCTTTTTCGGTAAATGCAGTTTTCTTGGCCAGCACCACCACTGGAATTCCATCTTCGTCGAGCGGCCCTTCCGAGGCCACAATAAAGTTTTGCGCCGGATCAGCGATCCCGAGACTATGCAATGCTTCCATCGCCACCGCTACCACGCGCAAGGCTTCACGCGGCTGGCGGAACTCCCAGCGGGTGATGGCAATCATGCCATCCGGTTTGAGATGCTGAAAGTATTCCCGGAACGCTTCCACGGTATAGAGATTGTTTTCACTCAGGGCAAAGGCCCCCGCCGCGGTCGAGGCCCAGGTATCGACCAGGGTCATCTGTACCACATCGAATTGTTGCAGGGTTGACCGGAGGTAAGAGCGTCCGTCGGTGACGTGAATATGAACGTCAGGACGCTCGTAGAGATGAAGGGCGTAGTCGGCATAACGTCCGCGCATGATCGTGTTGGCGATAATGGGATTGATCTCGATGCCAGTCACGCTGGGGCTGCCGTTTGCCACAGCCCGCAGGACATCTACGCCGCCGCCTGGCCCGATGATGGCGAAATCTCCGCGTGGACGAAGAACGTTGGCCAACGCGGGCGGAGCTGACATCAGATCGCTTTCCCATTCCGTGTCGTGCCAGTGCTTCACATCGCAGTTCATGATGTAAGTGGAAGCGTCGGCATCGATCACAATGGCCTTGCCCTCACCCTGGCGGTCCACTTCCACGCGCGACAGCGCATTCCAGCGAGCGAATTCTACCCACGCCGGATCGCGGAATATCCCCTTGGCATAAACCACGTCAATCAGGCGGTTGGAATAGTTCGCCCCGATCACAACGATCAAAGCTATCACGAGGCCAACTGCTACTTTGCGCTCGGTGGAAGAAGCGGCCCAGACCGCGCCCGCCGCGGCCATCATTACAGCCGCCGTCAGAATCGTATTCGGTCCACCCACCCAGTTCAGTAGCGGAACCACTGCGAGACACGCCAGCGCGCCCCCACTCAAATCAGCTCCGTATAGCCGCGACACGCGCCAGGTTTCGCGTGCAAAGACGATTGAGAACAGCAATCCCGCAAGAAAAAATGGCACCGCCGCCGCGAGGTAGAGAGCACTGAGGTGCAGGAAATTCTTGCCGGTTACTGTGAGCGCCACTGGTACATGGAGCACGGTTTCCAGCACCAGCAACACCAGTACGGAATTGATCATGCACAGGCGCGCCGCCAAAGTTCGCGTAGGTACGCGCTTCAAGCGCCTTTTTAGCAGATAAGCAAACACTCCACCGGCGCCCAGCCCCAACAAGGCAATTGAAATCGCGAGAAATGCAAAGTGATAGAAAAGCACCACCGAAAATAATCTTGTGAGCGCCAGTTCCAGCAAGAGCGCGGCGAAGCTGGTAAGCGCCAATCCCGCGAGAATCGTGCGTTCGGGAATCTGAGTGGGCGATGAAACCGGCATGGCAGGCTGAATGGTTGCGGACATGAAGAAAGGGAATGCGACAGTCTAGCAGAAGGCTCACGAGCGCGCTGTATCCACTACAAGCTTGTCATCCCGAGCGCAGCCAGAGACCTTGGTGTTGGCTCGTAGCGCTGAAAATGTCTTCAGTCTTCGAGAATCACCTGTGCGATGGCCTGCTCCGCAGTGTGCGATATCGAGAGTGCGGCATTCTTCACGCCCAGCCTGGCGGCAAACGCTCCGGCTTTGCCATGAAATGTCATTGTCGGGCGACCGCCCGGCAGGCGCACAACTTCACAATCGCGCCAGCGCACGCCGTGATTCCAACCCGTGCCCAGAGCCTTCATGGCCGCTTCTTTCGCTGCAAAGCGTGCCGCAAAGCGCTCCACGCGGTTTGCTTTCGAATCGCAATAGCGGATTTCATCGGCAGTGTAGATGCGCTGAAGAAATCGGCCGCCAAAACGTTCGATCGCTTGCCGGATGCGCGGAACCTCTGCGATATCAATGCCAGTGCCAACGATCATCTTTCCCGTCACCTACAGCAGTCGGTCGCCCCGATAAATTAATTCGCCGTCTATCATTCGTGCTTCCGTAGTCATACGGTGAGCCTTTACGAGGCCGGGACCGTCGATATGCATCACTTCATGCCCGTGCCCTACCAGCCAATCAGAAACCAGCATGCGGTGGCAGCGGAAGTATACCCGCTCGGCACACATGTAGGCAGTTGGCGAAGCTTCCGACAGTGCCAGCAATTCAGCCATCGCTTGCCCGAATTCGGCAGTCGACATGTGGTCTGCATAATTGCGGAAGCTCGCATGGCGCAGTCCGATATGCGGCGAGTCTTCGCGGATTTTCTTGCGATACCCGCCCAGCGAACCCATCCAAACGTAGCGGATTCCAGCCGCGGGTAAACTGCGTTCCAAAGATTCGCGGTTGAACTGTGGCAAACGCCGCGACATCGGGAAGGCACGGATATCGACCAGGGTTTGAACGCTGTGAGCCTGAAGGGCTCCGAACAAGTCTTCGAGCGGGCGGGTCGAGTGTCCGATGGTGTAGAGGCGAGCCAATACCGCTTCGATGCCGCAATGTTACCGAACGATGCGAGCAAGAGCGGCCGCCAGCGCAATGTCCTGTTCTGGAAATACGGTGCGCAAATCCAGCAACACGCGCCCTTCTTCGACTCGAGCGATGATCGGAGGATCTGCAGTCCGCAGCTGCGCTGCCAATTCGTTGGCGCTTAGGCCGTCACAGGTCAGCGCCAACAATCGTGTGGGCAGAACCGAAGAAGGCGCGGCGCCGCCGCCGAGAAGGGATTCACCATCCACGACCTCCGCTTTCAACTTCTCTGTGGCGATTCGGGCCGACAGTGCCTCAGCCCGCTCTCCGATTTCATTTTTTGTAAGCCGCATCATGCGCAGCGTGGGAATGGCATTGTGATCGCGCCGCACATACGCGAGCAAAGTGGCTTCCAGCGCGGCATAGATCAGCTTGTCCACGCGCAATGCGCGGAACAGGGAATTCGACCGCATGCGCCTGACTAATTCCGCGCTGCCGCTGATCAATCCCGCCTGCGGGCCCCCCAGCAGCTTGTCGCCGCTGTAGGTAACGATGTCGACGCCCGAGCGCAGGCTGTCAAGCACGCCAGGTTCGCAGCTGATACCAACCGAGCGCAAGTCAAAGAGCGCGCCGCTGCCCAGGTCTTCGATCAACGGAATGCCGCGCTTGCGTGCCAGGGCTACAAGTTCCGCAGTCGAAGGCTGCTCGGTGAAGCCCGTGATTTCGAAGTTCGACCGGTGTACTCGCAGCAGAAGCCGCGTTCGTTCGGTAATGGCCCGTTCGAAGTCGGAGGTGCGCGTGCGGTTCGTTGTGCCGACCTCGCGCAGGATCGCGCCCGACTTAGTCATCACATCCGGAATGCGAAACGAGCCGCCGATCTCCACCAGTTCGCCGCGCGACACGATGACCTCCCCGCCCTCCGCCAGCGTATTCAAGGCCAGCAGCACCGCCGCCGCATTGTTATTAACGGCAATCGTTGCAACCGCCGCTCGCGTAGAGACAGCCGCCTCGGCTGTCCCGCCTGAGCCAGCCCTGAGCTTCTCGACGGGGCGAAGCCCGGCGGAATTCGTATGAGACGCGCCCTGCCACTCATCATCCAGCAGCTTTCGAAACAGCCGGTCGACATGCGCATCGCGCTTTCCCCGTTCCCCAGCGCCCAGATCAAATTCCAGATTGCTATAACTCGCAGCAGTCTCGCGGATGTGCTCGATCGCTGCATTGCCCAGCGGAGCGCGCCCTAGATTGGTATGCAGAATCACGCCCGTGGCATTGATCACCGGCCGCAGTGAATAACGCAGCGCCTGGCGGAGTTCGTTTTCAATCGCAGCCGGCAGACCCGAGAGCGCAAGGTCTAGAGCCTTCTCGTCCAGCAATCCCGACGCAATCTCCTGCCGTAGGCGCGCCAGCACAGGGCGTACCGCCTCCACGACGGATTCGTGACCGTAGCTCGCCGCCAGTGCGCTCAGCTCTGCGGCGCGCATCAGGTCGTCCACGGAAGGAAGTTTGCGGAAAAGCTCCGATGGGGAGGCGGTTTTCACCCTGAGATTATCCCACGAGGAGAAAGGCCAGTGCACCTTGCGTGAGCTCGCTCACAGCGTGTGCAGGTAAGCCAGCAAATCCTGGATGTCTTGCGAACTCAACACCTGGCTGTAGCCCGGCATATCGGGACGGCCATTGCGAATAATGTCGGTCACGCGTTCGTCATTCGCGGGCAACCCGGTCTGCGGAAGATATTTAGTCTGAAAAACGCCCTTCAAGCCCGGCCCCTTTTTACCTTTGGTGGAATATGGCCGGTGGCAGCGGTCACAATGGTTGTCATAGATCTTGCGCCCGCTCGCTTGCTGGGGGTTGAGCCCGAGCTCCGCGTCCGACTTGCGGCGCTCCACATCGCAACCTGTCAAAACGAGTATCGTAAACAGTGCTGCAATTGCCGGCGTGACCCAGCCAACGTCGCCTGCTCCACCTAAGAACTTGTCGCTCCCCTTCATTGTCAACGCCACACAATCATAAATGCTGCTCTCCGTTTCTCGGCTCTCTTAATTTAGAATCAGTCCGAATGAGAGCTGTTTTTCAGTGGAACCTCGGCACGCGCTCGCTCGAATTGGGCAAGCGCACGCTCATCATGGGCGTTGTGAACGTGACTCCCGACTCGTTTTCCGATGGCGGTCTCTTTCTCGATTCCGGCAAAGCTGTCGAATACGCTCTGAGGCTACTCGACGAAGGGGCTGACATGATCGATGTTGGCGGCGAATCCACCCGTCCTGGCGCAACCGTTGCAGCCTCGCCGGCTGAGAGTCAGGAGAGAAGGGGAAAAGAGAAAAAGCCTTCAGACGCCGCAGACACACCAAAGATGGCTGTGAGTGCGGAAGACGAGTCGCGGCGCGTGCTGCCAGTGATCGCGGGACTCAAGAAGCTACGCCCCGACGCCGTGGTTTCTGTTGACACTTACAAGTCCAGCGTCGCGCGTGCCGCAACCGCGGCCGGGGCCGAGATCGTCAATGATGTCAGCGGCTTTCGCTGGGATCCGCAGATGGCCCGGACGATCGCAGAAATAAAATGTGGCGCCGTTCTCCTGCACATGCGCGGACGTCCGGAAGAATGGCGAACCCTTCCGCCCGCGACCGATATTGTTCTCCAGGTTAAGCGCGAACTCAGAGAATGGGCGGAAGCCGCTGTAGTGGCAGGCATCCGCCGGGAGCGAATCGCTCTCGACCCGGGCTTCGGCTTCGGAAAGAGTTTTGAGCAAAACTATCCCCTGCTGGGTAATTTTCAGGAACTACAGGCGCTGGGGTTTCCCCTACTGGCGGGTACGTCGAGGAAGTCGTTCCTCGGACGCACCCTGGCGACCGGCGGCAAGGATGCAGCCCCGGCCGACCGCCTTTATGGAAATCTCGCCGCTCACACCGCGTTGATCCTCAAGGGTGCGCACATCTTGCGCACGCACGACGTGAAAGCTGCGGTAGAAGCGGCTCGCGTCGCCGATGCTATCCTCAACGTTCGTTGAAGCACTGTCCGCAGGATTTGTAGCGCTAAAGTCCTACCCAGCTAGCCCCGCAAGCAACTAAAGTAGTGCCATGAAGCAGACTCGTACTCCGAAGGGATTTCTGCACAAGCACTCACTCAGCCTGACTGCCTTAGCCGTCGTGGCCTTATTGATCGCGCTCTACTACTGGTCCAATCCTTCTACCCATCTGGGGTCATTTTTCGGCAATGCTATTGCGGATTGGACCGGCGTCCTGGTGACTGTTCTCATGACCAAACATCTCTACGAAAGAGGCTCGGCCGAGAGCAAGAAGGCAAACGGCAAATCACCGTCGGCGGTGCTGGAACTGCTGCGCGAGCACTCCCTTACCCTATTTCTCCTGATCACAGGCGTTGCCTGGATTGTAGCCTTCAAAGCGATGGACCCGAACAGCAAGTGGGGACAGGTGGTTGGCAACATCGTTTCCGAGTGGACGCAAATTCTAGGCCTCGTACTAATGACCAAGCGCCTCATAGAGACTGGCTCCAAGGAAGGCCATTGACCTCGACGCTAAAACGCTTTCCCTGAATCCAGCAAAATCGTCACCGGTCCGTCATTCATTAGCTCCACCTGCATCATTTCCTGAAAGCACCCAGTTTCGCAGCGCAGTCCGGAGGCCCGAATCCGCTCCACAAAGAATTCATACAACTGGCGCGCTTTTTCCGGGGGCGCAGCGGCGTCGAATGACGGCCTCTTGCCCCGTCGCACGTCCCCGTAAAGCGTGAACTGCGAAACTGCCAGCACACTGCCACCCGCTCCCTGCACGCTCCGGTTCATCTTTTCCTGGTCGTCTTCAAAGACGCGCAAGCCAGTGACTTTTTCTGCGACGTAGATTGCGTCGGCCTCGGTGTCGTCCCGGCCGACAGCCAGCAAAACCAGCAACCCCAAGCCAATCTGGCCGGTGATCTCGCCCTTGACCGTAACATTGGCACGGCTCACCCGCTGCACCACAGCTCGCATAAATCCTCTAACTTCTATCGCATCCCGGGCAGCATCGATTCATGCGCCGCCACCGCTTGCCATCGTCCATCTCGATAAACATAGATATCCGTGAAGCGCACTTTCGCCAGAATCCCACCCTTCGCGTCTACTGCCGTAGCGAGCCCGCGGATGTAACCGAAATCGCCATGCACGTGAGCGTGCATCTCCGTCAATTCATGGTGCACCGGCTTATGCTCGGCGCCCTTAGCCAGGGTCGTGTTGCGATCTTGCAGCGCTCCGTCAGGCCCTGCGTCTTCAAACTCTTTTGCCAGTAGGCAGCTCAGGGCGGCGGAGTCTCGTTGCTCCAGAGCCCTCGCCCACGTCTGCTCATTCTTGACGAGCGCGCTAGTGTCTTTCGTCTGTCCCACCGGACAAGGCGCCGCACCCGCCATCGGGCAAAGTGCCAAGAGCCATACCCACACCTGTTTCAAAGTGAACTCCTTGTCGATCGAGATCTGAACCGTCATCATAGCTGGCCCGCGGTTTGACCATGAGAACGGCCAACCTTTAGGATCAGGTGTCCGATCCGGAGTGTGGCTAAGGGATTTCCCGTGTGCGATTCCCTTCCTTTACACCAGTTCACCGGGACCATTACACTACACGTTCGCCCATTTTCCGTTGAGTGGCATCTGAGTATCAGGCAATCTTGCATCCCGGTCATCGGATTTCAATTAAATCAAGCTTAAGCGAGGAGAAACATGGCAGCCGTTGACGAGAAAGTAAAGCAAATCATCGTGGAGCAGTTGGGCGTGGACGAAGGCGAGGTTACCTCAAGTGCTTCGTTCGTGGACGACCTGGGCGCGGACTCGCTCGACACAGTCGAACTGGTCATGGCTTTCGAAGAAGGCTTCGACATCGAAATTCCCGACGAGGACGCGGAAAAAATCCGCACCGTGCAGGACGCCATCGATTACATCTCCAAGCATTCGAAAGGCGGCAAGTAGTTTGGGACGCAGGGTCGTAGTAACCGGCATCGGCCTGATCTGCGGCGTGGGAAATACCACCGGAGAGGTGTGGCAGGCCGTGCTCGCCGGCAAGAGCGGCGTGGCCCGCATCACGCAGTTCGACTCCAGTAATTTCGCCTGCCAGATCGCCGCTGAGGTCAAGAACTTCGATCCCCTCAACTTCGTCGAAAAAAAAGAAGTCAAAAAAATGGGACGTTTCATTCACCTGGCCCTGGCCGCCGCCGATGAAGCGTTCAAAATGTCGCAATTGAAGATCACTCCGGAAAACGATGAGCGCGTCGGCGTCCACATCGGATCCGGCATCGGAGGGTTCGACATTATCGAGCGGGAACACACCGCGCTCATCGAAGGCGGCCCGCGCAAGATTTCACCCTTCTTCATTCCCGCCGCGATCGTCAATCTTGCCGCCGGCCATGTTTCCATGCGCTTCGGAGCCAAAGGTCCCAACGAAGCCACGGCCACCGCTTGCACCACGAGTGCCCACTCCATCGGCGATTCTTTTCGCATCATTCAGCACAACGATGCTGACGTGATGATCGCCGGAGGCTCCGAGGCCGCCATCACTCCCATGGGCGTCGGCGGATTCGCCGCCATGCGCGCACTTTCCACCCGCAACGACGAACCGGAAAAAGCCAGCCGTCCCTGGGACAAAGACCGCGACGGTTTTGTGATGGGCGAGGGCGCGGGCATCTTGATTCTGGAAGAGCTCGAGCACGCCAAGAAACGCGGCGCACCCATCCTTGCCGAAGTTGCCGGCTACGGCATGTCCGGAGACGCCTACCATATGACTCAACCCGCACCCGAGCACGAAGGCGGATTCCGCGTAATGCGCAACGCGGTGCGCGACGCTGGCGTTGGCGCGGACCAAGTCGACTATGTAAATGCTCATGGCACTTCCACTCCGATTGGCGACACGCTGGAGGCACATGCCATCCGCAACTTTTTTGGCGAGCGCAAGATTCCTGTCAGTTCCACCAAATCGATGACTGGCCACCTGCTTGGAGGCGCCGGCGGTCTGGAAGCGGGCATCACTGTACTGGCACTGCGAGATCAGATCCTGCCTCCCACCATCAACCTGGTGAATCAGGATCCGGAAACGGACAACATGGACTTTGTCCCTATCCATGCGCGTAAAGCCAAACTCGAATTCGCCATGTCGAATTCTTTTGGCTTCGGCGGCACTAACGGTGCGTTGCTGTTCCGCCGCTGGTCCGAGTAGAACTCACTCGTCCTTTTCTCCTTCTCCGCCGACTTGTTCCGAGCCTGTGACCGAACTCCCTAACCTCCGCACCATGCAACTCGAGCAGTCTGCAACGCTTCCAACAGGAGAAGCTCGCTGCTTTCTTAACTCACGATCGGGAGATGGCATGAAACCTAAGCGCTGGTTCACGATGGCAACGTCGGCCGCAGGAGTCTGCATGGCCATCCTCATCTTCACCTGTCTGGCCGCGACGCAGGAAACTAAGGAGAACGTCACGGTTGATGATGTGGATCGCGCGTACCTGGTGCGCTTGCCCAGGGGTTATGATCAAGGGCGGAAATATCCGGTAGTCATCCTTCTGCACGGCATGAATCAGGATGCCGAAGACATGGAACGGTTAACTCGCTTCAACGAATTGGCAGACAAAGATGGAATCATTGCGGTTTATCCCAGCGCGCTGCGCGGACGCTGGAACATAGGCGTGACCCCGCCATCGCGACAGCCCAGGACGGGTTTTCCTGGAGGGCGCGGCGGGCGTCGTGGCGGGTATGGAGGCGGAGGATATCCCGGCGGTGGCGGTCAATATCCCGGTGGCGGACGATCAGGAGGACAAAAACGCGGCGGCGAAGAAAACAGGCCTGCTCCAGCCGATGACGTCGAGTTTCTGAATCAAATGCTGGACCAGATGGCGGCGAAGTTTTCTGTGGATGCTGACCGAATTTATGCGACGGGACTATCGGAGGGCGGCTTCATGGCGATGAGGGTGGGGTGCGCGATGGCTGACCGCATCGCCGCGATTGCTCCAGTCGGAGCTGCCATGCCGAAGACGATGATCTGTCTGCCCTCGCGTCCGGTGCCGGTGGTGATGATCAATGGAACGTCCGACCCGATCGTTCCCCATGGCGGTGGTACTGAGCACAATCTTCAACTGCCTGTCCTCTCCGTGGACGATACTGCGAAGGCTTGGGGAAGAATCGATCGCTGCGCTGAGAAGCCGGCTTACAGCAAATTGCCGGCGCGTGAAAAGGGCGGCATGGAGACAAAAATTGAAACCTACGACGGCTGCCATCAGGACGCTCAGGTGGTTTCCTACAGCGTAAAAGGTGGAGGAAACACCTGGCCCGGCGGCGAACAATACCAGGTGGAGAAGCAAATAGGCAAGACTAGCCAGGATCTGAATGCTAACGCGACGATGTGGAGTTTCATGGTTACCAAAAAGCTCGCCGCGAAGAGCGTGGCGGAGAGCGCTCACTAAAGCAGCGGAGATTTCACCAATGTCATGACCCAGAACGATGCGTTACTTCCGACGATTATTTACTCCTCGCTCTCGCGAATAGCCTCTCGCCGAGCGTCTAATTTCTTAAGCAACTGGTCCACCAATTCCGACAATCGCTGTGGGTCGGGTTCGGCCGCCACCAACTGACAGAGCCTTCGCCATTCCTTTTCGTCAACGCTTAGCTTTTCGCCGTTGTTCATTCCACTAAGTAAGGCAATACGATTGCCAAACGCGTCGGGGCTTTTCTCACATTAGTGAATGGCCAATCACTAACATGAGAAAAGACTTATCGTCCCA
>JAUTWY010000583.1 GCA_030838305.1 Acidobacteriaceae bacterium | reverse complement strand
AACAGTGCCGAAACCCTCTCCTTTTTGACGTGCTCCGTTTGCCTTACCCCGTGTTCCCTCTGTGCGCCCCCCGTGTTAAAGTTTTGATCTTCCATCCATTGCAAAAATCAGCCCACGTTCCCTACTTCTCGCTCCATTCCGGCACTCTCCCCGGAGTCCATGGTGCCCCCGCAGCCTCCATATCTTTCTCCAGCTTGGCTAAATCAACCTCAACCAGTGCATGAAGCTTGCGGAGCTGCTCGCCGAATTCAGACGAAGCAATGCTGTAATCGTCAATATGACTCTGCGTAGGCTTAGCCAACGAGAAACGCTCGCCCCCAAGGATAGCCGTCACGCGATCGCTGATCGACGACGGCGTCGGCTCATTCCGCTTCTGCAGTTCCGTGTCACCGCGCAACGCCCGCAGAATTTCACGATTCCGCTGCTCAATCGAATCCGCCGTCGCGCCCAATTGCTTTTCCACCGCCGGCGTTTCTCGCAAAGCACCCCGAATTGCTTTAAGCCGAGCCTCTACTTCCTCGGCCGTGTGTTGCGCTCCCGACACGGCCCGGTACAGCTGAGCTGCCTTGCGTTGAAATTCTTCCTGCGCGGCCCGGTCGGCAGTGCTCGATGAAGCAGCACCTTCAGTCGCAACCTTAAATCTCTGCGCTCCAGCCAATTCAGTCACGATTCCATCCACCTTCTGAAATAACCTCACCGAATAATTTCCGGAAATCACCAGCGGCCCTTTCGATCCTGCCGGAGGAAAGTCCTCTCCCTCCTCAGTGTGCTCGCGCACCGAAGGCGCGGGATAGCGTAGGTCCCACGCAGCCCGTTGAAAGCCTGAATCGTTGTTGGCCTCCACGCGCCGAATCGCCGAACCCGATTCGTCGTAAACCAGAAAATAAATTTCCGGCTTCGCCTCTTCCGCCTCGGCCCGCAACTCATCATTCGCCGGATACGCCAGCGTCTGATTTTTCTTCGCCGCCTCCTTCTGCGCTTCCTGGCGTTTCTCCTTCTTCGTCTTCACCTTCTCTTTTAAGTATGCCGTGAATACCGCCCCATACGGAGGATTCTCTGCCGTATAAAAAGCATCTCCTTGAAACCCTTTCTTGGGCCCGCCCAATGGATGCCGTTCGATGTATAACAGCGAATCCTTCACCGGAAACAGCGCCGCAGCCTGCTCCACGGATTCAGCCTTGATCTGCCGCAGCGCCGAAATCCCGTCAAGCACGTAGAACCCCCGGCCAAACGTTGCAATCACCAGATCACCTTCGCGCGCCTGTATTACCATGTCGCGCACCGCAATCGTCGGCAGCCCCCCCTTCAACTGCACCCAGTGTGCTCCGCCGTCGATCGTAAAGAATGCCCCAAACTCAGTCCCCGCAAACAAGAGATTTGCATTCACCGTATCTTCGGCAAAAGCCAGCACCGGACCGTTCTCAGGCAAATTCCCGGCAATCGAACTCCAGGTCTTTCCCGCGTCCACTGACCTCAGTAGATAAGGCTTGAAGTCATCATTCTTGTGTCCCTCGAACGCCGCGTAAACCACATTGGCATCATGCCGCGAAGCTCCCAGCCGGCTCACATAAGTAGTCTCCGGAACTCCCGGAAACTTGTCATACTTCGTCCAACTCTTCCCGCCATCGTCGGTAATCTGGATCAGCCCATCGTCGGTGCCCACATATATCAAACCCTCTTTTTTCGGAGACTCAGACAGCGCCACAATATTTCCATAGAGCGACGTCGACTGATTCTTGGCCACCGCATCCGGATCCCACACCTTCCCCATCACCGGCAATTTATTGCGGTCAGTCTGACGCGTCAGATCGCCGCTGATCGCCTTCCACGTATCGCCCCGGTCGTCGCTGCGAAGCAATCTGTTGGCCGCAAAATAAAGCCGCGTATGCGAGTGCGGACTGATGATCACCGGGGAATCCCAATTCCACCGCAACGGAGGCTCCCCTTTTCCCTCCAGAGGCTGCAATACCAGTTCCTGCCCAGTCGGCTTGTCGTAACGCACCAGCACCCCATACTGCGATTCCGAATAAATCGTGTTCGCGTCCTCCGGATCCACCACCGATCGGAACCCGTCCCCGCCCGTAGTCACGAACCAATCCGAATTGGTGATCCCGTTGATGTTGCGAGTGCGCGACGGCCCGCACCACGAAAAATAGTCCTGAGTCCCACCGCACACGTTATAGAAGGGAAGCGCGTTGTCCACCGCTACGTCGTAAAACTGCACGGTCGGCAGGTTCGCCTTGAACTGCCAGTTCTTCGCATCGTCCCAGGTTTCATACATGCCGCCATCCGACCCCAGAAGCAAATGTTTCGTATTTTCCGGATCGATCCAGATGGCGTGATTGTCCCCGTGATGATTCGTCTCCTCCACCTTATGCAAAGTCTTTCCTCCATCGAGGGACTCGCGCAAACTCACATTCATCACAAAGATGCGCTCCACATTTTTCGGATCAGCAACAACTCGCGCGTAGTACATCGCTCCCACATCGAATTCATCCCGCCGCTCCCAGTTCGCTCCCCGGTCCTCCGACCGAAAAATTCCGCCCTTGCCATCCGCCGCTTCAATCGTGGCGTACACCACATTCGGATCTGCCGGCGAGAGCGCCAGTCCAATCCTTCCCATATCAACCGTAGGCAGTCCAGAGTTCAATTTGTTCCACGTCGCCCCAGCGTCAGCCGATTTATAAATCGCGCTCTCCGGCCCGCCATCGATCAAAGTAAACACATGCCGTCGCCGCTGATAAGCCGCCGCATAAATAATGTCCGGATTCGCCGGATCAATCGCCACGTCCGCTACGCCCGTGTTCTCGCTGATGCTCAGCACAGCCTTCCAACTCTTGCCACTGTCAGTCGTCTTATAAAGCCCGCGATCCCCGCCCCGTCCCCAGAGCGGCCCCTCCGCCGCCACATAAACAACCTTCGAATCCCGCGGATCAACCACCACCCGCCCAATGTGCTCCGACTTCTTTAGCCCCAGGTTCTGCCAATTTTTCCCCCCATCATCCGACCGGTAAATCCCATCGCCATAAGAGACGCTGCGCTGCGAGTTGCTCTCCCCCGCGCCCACCCAAACCACGCTCGGATCATTCGGATCCAGCGTCACCCACCCGATGGAATACGATCCCTCCTTATCAAACAACGGAGTCCACGTCGTCCCATCATTTACCGTCTTCCACACTCCGCCCGACGCCACCCCCACGTAATACTCAACCTTGTTCTTCGGATTCACCGCAATCGACATCACCCGCCCCGAAGCCACCGCTGGCCCAATGGACCGAAACTTTAGCCCGGAAAAAGTCTCCGCCGTCATCCCGCCCTTCTTCTCTTCCTTGTCCTTAGCTTCGTCTTTTTTTTCTTCCTTCCTTTGATCCTTCTTCTGATCTTTCTTGACCGCAGCCCGACCCGACTTATCCGCATCCTTATCCTGACCCCGCGGGACAGCAATCAACGTGGAGACAGCGAAGAATATTCCGGCCAGAACAACAGCAATGCGAGATTTCACAAAGCTCTCCGATTCAAAGATTTCCAAAACCGATATGTATACAGGAATCCCACCAAAGAGAGAAGTGCAAGGTCAATCCGCCCAGTGGTTCTCCGCGCCTCCGCGGCCTTTCTCAGTGCTTCCCGCGATCAAAGCTTTTGGTACTAAGCTGGCTGCTCCCCGCACAGGTTAAAATCCCCCCATGCCGCCTCGCGCCCAAGGCCACGACACCCGATACCTGAAACTGCAAAAGAACAACTGCTTCGTCTGCGGCCAGAACAACCGCGAAGGCATGCGCCTGAAATTCATCCTCGACGAAGAGCGCCAAACCTTCGTCTGCCGCTTCCGCCTCGGCGCCCGCTACACCGGACCTCCCGGCCACTGCCACGGCGGCATCATCGCCAGCATCCTCGACGACGCCATGGGCAAAGTTAACAAACTGCACCACGTCGTCGCCCTAACCAGAGAAATGACGGTCGAATATCTGAAACCGGTCCCGCTGCACAAACCGCTGCGGGTCGAAGGCCGCGAAATCAAAGTCCGCGGACGCACCCATGTCAACTCCGCCGAAATCCTCAACGACAAAAACGAAGTCCTGGCCCGCAGCCGCGGCATCTTTATCGCCATCGATCCCGAAAAAATGTTCGCCAAATACGTTGAAAGATAGCTGTCAGCTCTCAGCTGTCAGCTCATCAGCCAATGTGGGGACAGCCGCCGTCGGCTGTCCGGCCGGGCAAAGCCCGGCGGTTTCAAACGCTAAACACCAAAGAATTAACCCGTGCTCACCCTGTGTACCCTGTGTTAAAGG
>JAUTWY010000555.1 GCA_030838305.1 Acidobacteriaceae bacterium | reverse complement strand
GTCCTGACGCGTTTGTTGGTTTGTCTTCGCCTTGCGTCATTCCCGGCCTTGCCGTGTTTGACGCCAAGAGCCTTGCATTGAAGACAACCATCACCTTGCTCACTGATCCCCCGTTTGCCGCAAACCTCAGTGCCGGCCAGTATCAATATGCGGTGCCGCCGGTGGCTGCCTGCGTGCCGGCAAATTTGTATTCTCCCAGTAGCACGCGCTTCCGGGTATTCACTGCGGCCTCCGCGGATAGCAGCCGCGTCTTTGTGAGCATGTGCGATGCAGGCGCTGTCGCTGTCATCAACACCACTAACAGCAATGCCAACAATCCGGGCGGTGGCACTCCCCCGGATACCCTGATCACTGATCTGCCGGCACCGTTCAGCACCGGGGCTATCCAACCGAACGGCGTACCGCCAAATCAAAATCCAATCTTCCTATTGACTGGGCAGTAGCGAATAAAGCGTAGCGATTAAAAATGGTGGGATTGAACCACGTGGAAATATCTAACTTCTGGCGGCGACTTCTTCTTTTTGGGTTTCTCTTGCCGCGTAATGCGAATCGACATATTCATCGAGGATGCCAATAAACTCGGCCACGATCCGATCCCCTTTGAGCGTAGTGAACAGGCGTCCATCCACGTAGACCGGGGCTTTGGGCTCTTCGAATGTTCCGGGCAGAGAGATGCCGATATTGGCGTGTTTTGATTCACCCGGGCCGTTGACCACGCAGCCCATCACGGCCAGCTTCATTTCTTCTACGCCCACATAGCGGCCTTTCCAGGTTGGCATCTGCTCGCGCAGGTAAGTCTGAATCTGCTGCGCCATCTCCTGGAAGAAAGTGCTGGTCGTACGTCCGCAGCCGGGGCAGGCGGTAACCTGCGGGGTGAAGCTGCGAATCCCCATGGACTGCAGAATCTGCTGTGCCACGCGGACTTCTTCAGTACGATCGCCTCCCGGCGCCGGAGTCAGAGAAACGCGGATGGTATCACCGATGCCTTCCTGCAACACAACTCCCATGGCCGCACTCGACGCCACCACGCCCTTCGCCCCCATGCCCGCCTCGGTCAGGCCAAGATGCAGCGGGTAATTGCAGCGAGCGGCGAGAGCTCGATAAACGTCGATCAAATCCTGCACGCCGCTGACTTTCGCGCTCAGGATGATCTGATCGGGGCGCAGGCCGAATTTCTGCGCCAGATCGGCGGAGTTCATTGCGCTTACCACCATCGCTTCCATGGTGACTTCACGGGCATCTTTTGGATCGGCGAGGCGGGAATTCTCGTCCATCATGCGGGTGAGCAATGCCTGGTCGAGCGAGCCCCAGTTCACGCCGATCCGCACTGGCTTCTGATACTTCACCGCGACTTCGATCATGGTCCGGAAATTGTTATCGTCTTTGCGGCCAATGCCCACGTTGCCCGGATTGATGCGATATTTCGCCAGATGGCGCGCGCATTCCGGATACTTGGTCAGCAACTGGTGTCCGTTGTAGTGGAAGTCTCCGATGATGGGAACGCGCAGACCCTGCTTGTCGAGTTCCTCGACGATGCGGGGAACGGCGGCCGCGGCCGCTTCGTTGTTCACCGTTACGCGAACAAGTTCGGATCCGGCGCGAGCCAAAGCGGCACACTGCTGGACGGTCGAAGGGATATCGGCGGTATCAGTATTCGTCATGGACTGCACTACAACTGGTGCATCCGAGCCAACGCGAACACCACCGACAACGGCGGTAACGGTTTTCCTGCGTGGAATCATTGCCATGGGAACCTCTATTTTAGCATGCGGAACGAGGCTCGGATGAGGCTGGATCACGCACCCCACGCACCCTCGAGCTATTCTGCAAAACGAGGCAGTCCCAACCGAAGCTATTTAAGACTTTCCACGTAAGCAATCAAAGCCTTGAGGTCATCCGGCGGTAGGTTAACGGGGGGCATGCCGCCAGCATTCATTTTGACTGTCGGATGTTTGAAAAGTTCAGCGAGCTGATCAGGAGAGAATTTCTTGTTCATGCCAACCAGGGGAGGCGCTGCTGCCGTGCCCACTCCTCCATCACCGTGGCAGGCATTGCAGAACTGGCCTTCGAAGATGGATTTGCCTTTCGCGGCCAACGGGTCGGCGAGCGTCACATTCGCCGCGACGAGGGATGCTGACGAAAGCTCGGGCTCAAATGGCCTGCTGGCATATGCTTCTTCCTCGGCATTCTGCTTCACCAGCTGCTGGACCACTCCAGGGTCGTGCCGATCTAGATACTGGCTGCGCAGCCCAAGACCGATAAGTGAGAACACGACGAATCCGTAGGCTCCCATCGCGACCGGCCGTTTCCACGGACGCCGTTCAAGACTGCGATCCAGAAAAGGGAGCCCAACTATACCCAGAGCAACGGCGGTAGGAATTACCAGCACACCGACGATCGCCGCCGCACCGTGCCAATATTTCAACCATTGAAAGATGGGCAAGTAATACCACTCCGGCCTGGGTATGTATTGCGCATCCGCCGGGTTCGCGGGCGGCCCAAGTTTCATGGGAGCAAGAAAACATAACAAACCGAGTCCCATGATCAGCAGCGCCGTGAGCGAAAGGTCCATCAAAACCTGGCGAGGGTAGAACAGCTCTGCAGCCTGTTTTGGATGATAAGGATCTTCGT
>JAUTWY010000547.1 GCA_030838305.1 Acidobacteriaceae bacterium | reverse complement strand
GCTTTAGCTATTTCGCCAGGTTCCGAGGCAATCGCGGTGCGAAATGCGGAGAATCCAGATCGGAAAGCCGCATTAGGTGTAGCACTGGCAGGACTAGTGACAAAAGGACAATTTGTATTCATCGATGGTGGCACAACGAATCTGGCTGCCGCCCGTATGATCCCTAAACACTTCGGCTTGACGGTGGCAACACAAGACCCCGCCATCGCCGCAGTTCTCGCTACGCGAGAGGATGTCACACTGATCTTGATAGGTGGACAGATAAAGCCTCACCTTGGTTCCGCCGTGGGTGTTGAGGCGACACGACAAATGATGGATCTTCGGCCTGACCTCCTGCTTTTGGGACTATGTGCGATGGACCCCCAAACTGGAGTATGGGCTTTCGATGCCGAAGACGCTGCGTTTAAGCAGTGTCTAGTAAAAAACTCGCGGCAGACGGTGACGGCAGCCTTGAATGAAAAGCTCGATGCGTCAGCCCCTTTTCGTGTCTGCCCTGTTAAATCGATTACGGCATTGATCGTCGAGTCGAACGCACCACGAGGAGCCATCAAACCTTTCGTTGACCGTGGGATTCAGATAAAAAAAGCCAAGCGACTAGGCTGAGCGCAACCCAATCGACCAAGATAGTTATCTTCTGGCGAACTAAGTGTCCGGCGTCAACTATTATTCCCCCTCAACGACAATTAGATTTCCCGAAGGATGTAGCTAACTCTTTCACTCCCTTCCGTGCTTAAGGTGTCGTTGTTGCTGGCAGGGCCGGAGCGGAGCGGAGGGCCTGCCAGCAACAACGGGCGGCCGACCCCCGACCCCTCATTCGGCTGCGCCGTTGTCTGTAGCCGCGTCCCGATTCTTCTTGGCTTGTTCCATCCGGTAACTCAGAATGTTGAGCTCCAGGATGACGCAGTGGTGCACAAGTCGATCAATGGCCGCAGCCGTGGTCATGGGGTCCTTGAAGATTCCCTCCCATTTCGAGAACGGCAGATTGCTGGACAGCAGTACGCTTCCGCGCTCGTATCGCTCCGCCAGCAGTGTGAACAGTACCTCCATCTCCTCCCGGCTCTGTTGCACGTAACCCATATCGTCGATGATGAGGCCGTCGTGCTTGGCCAGTTTCTTGATCGCTTGGCTCAACTGCAGGTCTCGCTTCGCCACCAACAACTCCTGCACCAGCATGGCGCAGGTCACGTACTTCATCCGGCGCCCTTGCCCGACCAGTTCATGGGCCAGGGCGCACAGCAAGTGGCTCTTGCCCGCTCCGGGATTCCCAAACACCAGCAGGTTCTCCTTGCGGTCCAAAAAGCTTCCGTTGAACAGTTCCTTCAGTTGTCGTCCGACCTTGGCAGGCAAACGTTTCAGGTCGAAGTTCGCCAACGTCTTCTCCCGCGGCAGCTTCGACTCTTGCAACAACTTGGCGATGCGGTTCCCTCGCCGAGCTTCGCACTCCCGTTCGGACAACTCCAATAGGTATTGTTCGTAGCTGAGGGTTTCTTTCTCCGCCCGTTGTGCAGCCTGTTCGAAACCACCGCGCATCGCCGGCAGGTGCAGTTCTTTCAGGTTCTCCAGCAACGCCGTCCTGATCTGAGGGGCCGCGCTCATTGCAGCACCTCCCGCGTAGCACACAACTGGTCAAAGAGTCCGAGATCCACGGCATCCACTTCCACATCGCGGACCGCCGCACCGTGGTCCAATCCCACCATCGCCTTGACCCCCTGGGCACTGATTTCCTCGTCGACTCCTTCCAGCAAGAAACGCAACGCTTCGTCGACTTTCACCTCGCTGTCTTTGGCCGCCAACTCCAGAATCTTCAGATACTCCTTGTTGCCCTTGGGGCCGCCCAGCTTCTCCTGGAGCAGATCGAACACTATGCGAAATCGGCTGGTCGGAAACAACTCATCCCGGTAACGGTAGTGCTCGAAGGCTCCGGGCTTGCGTACCAACCAGTCGATGATGTGACGATAGTCCACACGATGTTTTCGCCGCCCGCGCAATCGTGACAGCTGCTCAACTTTCTTCTGGCCGTACCAGACTTCCACCTGGTCCATGTAGAGCCGCGCCTCCACTTGCTCGCCGATCAGCCGACTGGGCACCGAGTATGCATTCCGATCCACATAGATCAGGCTGCCCGAGTCCACCTTCACCCGCACTCGCTTGCAGGACTCCATGCGCCGTTCCGGCAACTCTTTCATCACCGACATCTCTTCTGCCAGTCGTTGCTTGCGTCCCGCGTTCAAGCGTTCGAACAACATTTGCAGAAACTCCTGATACTCCTCCACGTTGCAGAAGTCCCGCTTGCCACGCAGCAGCAGTTCCTGCGCTACCGCCCGTTTGAAGCGATGGTGCCGCTGCTCCACATCGCCGTTCTCATTCCCATGCCCCGCTTGCGTCTTTTCCCCCTCCAGCCCGTAGTAGCGCAGCAGTCCTTGGTAGCGCTCCGTGAACTCGGCCGGGTCGCTCGTGTTGTTGACCGCCGTCGATAACCGGTCCGTCCGATGCCGCTGCGGAACCCTGCCCAGTTCCCAGACTGCGTTCTGCAGTCCTTCGCAGAGGCTCTCGAAGCTTTCCGAATAGCACACCGTTCCCGCTTCCCAGTTTGAATAGGTCAGCACAAAGTGATAGATCAGGTGCGGAAAACTCTGCCCCTGGATCGTTACACCCAGCTCTTCCATGTGCGTGAAGTCGGATGCCCCCAGTCGCCCCGGTGGGTGTTCCTGCGCGAAAAATACCTCCTTCGCCGGGCCCTCTGTCGCCCGCCAATTCTTCACCCGACGCTGCAACGTCCGCAACTGTCCGTCCTCAAACTCGCCCGGCGCACGCCGCTGTAGAAACTCAAATACTGTCTTGGCTTCCAGCCCGGCGTTGCTCTCCAGAAGCTCGCGAATCTCCGCCCATACCTTCGCGAACGGATCCGGCCGTGTCCGCCACCGTGACCCCACCGGCAACTCGCTCGGTAAATGGCCCATGCGCCGGTACTTGCGCGCCGTCTTTGCATCCATCCCTGCCTTCGCCGCCGCTGTTTCTTGACTTCCCTCCGTCTTCACCAACACAAATAGCCTCCTCACCTGCTTGTCCGTGACCAATCTGCCTCCGTCCACAAGACCGGAACCAGCTTGGCTTAGTTGTCGTTGATCGGGAAATCTAATTGTCGTCGGTCGGGATTTCTAATTGTCGCCCATCAGACCCCGTCGCAACTCTGCGCGCTACTGCAGAAACATCATCATCTTTGCCGGAATCCGCTAGCGAACGCATATCGGATGCCAACTGATCGGACTCAACTGCGGCCATTCGTCGCAGATACGCTCGTGTGGAGTTAGTCAGGTGCACGGGGAACTCCAGATCATGTATGCGCACAACGGCTGCAGCTAGCCGCGCAATAGCATTATCGGCAGACGGCTGATCGCTGTGTCCACCCTGGCCTTTCGCGGAGAGTATCCACACGATGTGCGCTTTCTCATCGAGGTTGTAACCGAAGATCGCGTGCTGCCCTCGGCGGTTATGGGCGTCGCCGATATCGAGGTTTATGGAGTATTCCGCATCAATCAAAGATTTACGGTTTTGCAACAGCCACGTGACCCCATTGTAGTCTGCGCCTGACTCTTCTCCAGCCGTGAGCGCGATGATGATATCTTTGGCGGGACGGTAACCCTCTCGTTTCAGGCGTATGAGATTGACCACCATGTCCGCACCTTCATTCTTTACATCGAAA
>JAUTWY010000544.1 GCA_030838305.1 Acidobacteriaceae bacterium | reverse complement strand
AGCCGTCAAGTCTAACAGCCCGAATCGCAGCCCAGAAGCGCTGCGCCACCCAAAGGCCCGGCGACGCTGAGAGAGTTGCCCCAGCCTTCGCCGGCTTTTCGAAACGTGAATTAAACCGCGGCCTATTTCGCAGGGATCAAATCAAATTTGCCGGACGCTTCCTCATAGAACACCGCGCCTTCTTTCTTATCGCCGCCGCTCCAGTGCTTGTGCCCCCCGGGAACGCGTAAGAAATCGCCCGGGCCTACGCGTTTCTCGCCGGCGTCGTCTTTGTACAGATAAGCGCCTTTCACGCCGACGATCCACACATCACTGGTGTGGGTGTGCATTCCGGCGTCATAGCCGGCCGGAAACTTGGTGAAAGTGCCATGCGGTCCGGTGTTGGCATCCCCCCAGAGCGCGGCCATGGACACACCATTGTCCATAGCGGTGTAATTCGCCTGATTGGCAGAAACGAAGATTACTTTTTCAGCTTGCCCTTCTTTTCCCTGCACCCGTCCGACGGACCAAGCAACCATGAGCGCCGCCGCTACTCCTGCAATCAATAGTGACCTTTTCATCTCATCCTCCTCCGCATTTCAGTTCTCGATTCAAACCCAAGGCTCAGCATTCTACACTGCTGAGCCGGACAAACGCTGGGGCCCTCTGTTCTTGGCACGTTTATCACACGAAAGTACGCTGTTCCGCCCACTCGAAATTGTTGGAAGGGCTCCTGATTTTTGCACCGGATGCCACTAGGTGTTTGTGCAGTGCGCGGACATCCTGCACTCCGCCCTTTTCAGCCCCATAATCTGGTTGCAGGCCGAGAGACCACGGCTATAACAGGGCGGTCTGAATCGGAGATGGCCTATGTCGATTCGATCCCAAGTCTCCCGCCTCCTCGGGCCAAAATTTCGATGGCAACCGGCATTCCAATTTGTGGCACTAGCGGTTATGCCGCCGGAACCCTATAGAAGTCATGTACTCCCTGCACAGAGCGCGTGTTCAGCAGTATGGAGACAATTCGCAACTTCGGTATGGCGGTGGGATTCCATAGCCGAGCGTACTTGGGCCGCGGGCCGATTTCGAGACCAGCGAGTTATTGGTCCTTCGTATCGGCATATGGTGTGATTCTCGGAGCAGGTAGGCCGCTACATCGATGTTTTCGGCCGCGACCGGTGTAACACACAGACTCTTAGTCGTCGACCACGATCTCGAAGTCCATCAACTCGGTGCCGTCGTCGTTGTATTGACGTCGGTAACGCCGATCGGGGCGAGAACAGAGGACTACTGCTAGCTCCCCGGATGTGCCATGGCTTTCACCGCGAGGTCAGTACGCAGCCTCAGTTTCAGAGCGGTATTGTCGATGGCCATGGACCAGGCTCCGTCCTCGCTCTTTTCAACCATTTTGGCAACGCTTCCGGCTTGTTCGGTGGCAGTACCGGCGATGTCGAGCAGGACGACCAGAGCATCCGCGTGAAGTTTCCACAGCGAGGACATGCTCTGGCTGCGCTTGAGCTCTTCGAGTTCCGTGTTGACCCGCGCGACGCACGAAACCAGACGGATCAGCGTGCGGGCGACGTCAGCGCGCAAACTCTTTTCTTCGAGGAAGCTGGCACTGTAAGCCTCGGCCTCGGCAACCGTCAGCGTGAGGTTGAAGTAACGCATGGGAACGATCTGCCGATATTTTGGATCGGCCACGCGCACAAAAACTCGAATCGATTCCTCGACGCGGCGCAGCTTGCCCTCTTCCGTCGAGATCTGTTGGGCTGTCACGACTAGAGGCTGAAACGTCTGAGCAGGAACGGGTTTCTTGGCGGCGGCGCCCCGCGCCGGTTTCGCAGCCGCGCCACTTGCCTTAGAGGATGGTATGGCGTTGCCGGCGCTGGGCGCTAGCAGCGACTTGCGAATCGGAGGGCGGCGATCCAGTTCTTTTTTCAAGCGCGAAACGCGGCGAAATTTTTCCAGCGCGCTTCCGTAATCGGCATCGAGCATTTCTTTCTGTTCGATCGCGGCCACATGCTCCACCGTGACTTCGACGCCGTCGACGGTGCTGAGAATGCTGCCCCCCATTTCATCGAGAGCCTGGGCAAATTGTTTGATCTCTCCCAGAGCATTCGTGAAGAGTTGATCAAAGCGCTCGCCGAACGCGGCGTTATGAGCAGCCACTGTCGCCAGGACGCCAGGATGATAGAAGGAGGAATCCAGCCAACGTTTTAACTCGCGCACGCGCGACACAATGCCGGAATCCATCAGGGCATTGAAATCGCGATAATGAGAAATCTCCTCCCGCAGTGGGTCGAAATTCCTAAGCAGTTGTACATGTTCTTCGGGGAGCGAAGGCACGTCGGTGTCGGCAAGAATTTCAATCAGAGCAATTTCGAAAGGAGAAAGAGGCAGCGATCCATCCAGCCCATATCCGTGTTGCTGCCACTGGCCGGGAACGCGGGGATGACGATAAAGAAAGGTTGAAATGAGATCGGTCTTGTCGCGATTGACTTCGCTGGGTTCGCGGCGCCGCACAAAGTAACGCAGCAAAGCCTCGGCGACTTCCGAATCCGTGTCAGGTGTGAGCGCCTGCCGCAGCATTGCGGGCGTGATTGCCATATCCAGCACATGGAGCCAGCGATACATCCGGGAAAGCGTCTCGGGAAGGTCGCCCTCCGATTGGCGGAGCGAGGCCTCATCGAGCCCGCTCGGAATGGGCACGTCACCGCCGAGCGAATCTCGCATCAGCTTCTGGTAGAAACCCTGGACTGTCGCCAGGATCGATAGCTCAAACTTAAGGTCCTCGGCCAAGAAACACTCCCGCGAGTGGGATCTCCCCGTCGGTTGAGGGAATTCTTTACTGCTTTTTAAGTAGAGACTAAAGTCACATCGCTCGCAAGTTACCACCGGAATGGCGCTGTGACGTGGAATCGTGGTCCGCGGAAGTGCATGGACTTCCGCGTCAGTGCGAATAGACTTCTTAAAAAACCACAGTCTTATTGCCGTACAGAAGAACGCGGTTCTCAACGTGCCAGCGAACGGCGCGCGAGAGTACGACTTTTTCGAGATCGCGCCCTTTGCGGATCAGGTCCTCGACGGTATCGCGATGCGAAACCCGAACCACGTCTTGTTCAATGATGGGACCGTCATCCAGAACTTCGGTGACGTAGTGGCTGGTTGCCCCGATCAGCTTAACGCCGCGCTCGAACGCTTGATGGTAAGGCCGAGCCCCGACGAATGCGGGCAGAAACGAATGGTGGATGTTGATGATGCGTTGTGGATAGCGGTTCACGAAGTCGTTGGAAAGAATCTGCATGTAGCGGGCTAACACCAGAAAATCGGCCTTGTGGTTTTCGATGAGCGAATGGATTTGTTTTTCGGCCTGCTGCTTGTTGTCTTTGGTGATCGCGATGACGGTGTAGGGAATTTTGTAGAAGTCGGCGATGGGTTGGTTGTCAGCATGGTTGGAGATGATCAGCGGAATGTCGCAGGCGAGTTCGCCGCTCTGGTGACGGTAGAGCAGATCGACCAGGCAATGGTCGTACTTTGACACCAGAATGATCATGCGCGGGCGATGGGAGGACTGCGCCAGACGCCAGTTCATCTGGAACTTTTCGGCAATAGGAGCGAAGTGTTTGGCGAAGTCGACGAGGTCCTTACCGGTGAGATCGATGTCGAAGTCTTTGGGATCGAACTCGACGCGCATCAGGAAGAGACCAGACTCTTCGTCGGCGTGTTCGTCAGCATGCAGGATATTGCCGTTGTGGCGGTAGACGAAGTCGGCGATGGTGGCGACTTCGCCCTTGCGGTCGGGGCAGGAGATGAGAAGGATAGCGGAGTTTTTCATTGTAGCGCCGCCGTCCTCGGCGGCCGTGGCGACGGTATCCCCACCGCTGTGGCCAGAGCGAGACGCTCTTGCGACAGCCGGCGAGACGCCGGCGCTACTTCTTCAGGTGCTTCGCAATTTCTTTCGCCGCGTTCGCACCCGACCCTCCGGTTAACCCTGCGCCGGGATGCGTGCCGCTGCCGCAAAGATATAAGTTCTCGATCGGCGTGCGGTAACGCGCCCAGTCGAGCAGCGGCCGCATGGTGAAGAACTGATCAAGAGCAAGATCGCCGTGGAAGATTTGGCCGCCGGTTAATCCATAGACTTCCTCCAAATCCATCGGCGTGATGATTTGGTGGGTAACGATCATCTCGGGAAGATTTGGCGAGTATTGTGCGAGTGTCTGCACGACGGTTTGGCCGAGCGCTTTGCGCTGCTCTTCCCAATCTCCCTTAAGCTTGTAGGGAGCGTACTGCATGTAGATCGACATCACGTGCTTGCCTTCGGGCGCGAGCGTGGGGTCGGTGAGCGATGGAATCGTGGCTTCGAGATAGGGCTGGCGTGAGAAGTTGCCGTACTTGGATTCGTCGAACGCGCGCTCGAGATAATCGATTTCTGGGCCGATGTGAATCCGTCCCTTGAGCGCGGCGCCGTCTCCGTTTTTCACACCCGTGAAAGTCGGCAGGCCGGAGAGCGCGAGATTGACTTTTGCGACCGTGCCATTGCCGCGGTAATGCTGTAGCTTTTGCACAAAGTCAGGGGAAAGATGCATCGGATCAGTCAGCTTGAGCAGGGTGCGCTTCGGATCTGCGTTCGAGATGACGGCAGTAGCGTTAATTTCTTCGCCGGTACCGAGCAGCACGCCGGTAGCAACGCCGTCTTTGACGCGAATCTCGATGACCTCGGCTGCGGTGCGAATCTCGACGCCGGCAGCTTGGGCGGCGGACGCCATGGCTTGCGTGAGAGAGCCCATTCCACCAGCGGCGAAGAACGCAGAGCCCGCGGGATGAGAATCGCCGGCGGCGCGGATCAACATTTGCAAACTGCTGCCTGCCGACCAGGGGCCGAGAAATGTTCCAAAGATTCCGCGAGCTGCGATCACGGCGCGTAACAATTCAGTTTCGAAATATTCCGCGACCAGATCGGCCACGGCCATCGGTCCCCAGCGCAAAACACGGTACATGTCTCGCTTGCCCAGATTGCGGAGGGCGCGGCCGGTTTTGAGCATGCTCCAAAGGTCGCCGCCGCTGGGATGATCGATGTCTGGCGGAGTTGTAGCCAGAGCTTCCGCGATCACTCTGCTGATCTTATTTAGGGATTTCTCGAACTCAGGATATTTCGCTGCGTCTTTTTGCGAGAAGGCGGCGATTGATTGCGCGGATTTATTTTCGTCCTGATAAAGCGAAAGGGCGCGTCCGTCGGGCGAGAGCGCCGTGACACAGGTTTCCGGCGTGATGAACCTCAGGCCGTGTTTTTCCAGATTCATGTCGCGGACGATGTCAGGACGAATCGGGCCAGCGGTGTGGGCCAGAGTGGAGCAGCGGAAGCCGGGATGAAATTCATCGGTGACAGCGGCGCCGCCGACTTGGGGCCGACGTTCGAGTACAAGAGGCTTGAATCCTGCTTTGGCCAGATAAAAGGCGGTGACCAGCCCGTTGTGGCCGCCGCCGATGATCACTACGTCGCGCCGGTCGGATTTGTTGTCGGGCATGTTAGGCGGCTCCCTTGAGGTCTTTCAGCATTTCGAGGGCGGCCAGACGGCCGGGCGCGCCCATAATGCCGCCGCCGGGATGCGTTGCTGACCCGCACATGTAGAGGTTCTGGATCGGCGTGCGGAAGCGCGCATATCCAGGAGCCGGGCGGAGGAAGAAAAGCTGCTCCAGAGAAAGTTCGCCTTGGAAGATGTTGCCTTCGCTTAGTCCCCACTCGCGTTCGAGATCAAGTGGAGTGATGACTTGCCGGTGCAGGATGATGTCTTTGATGTTGGGCGCGTACTCTGCGATGGTGTTGACTACGGTATCGCCAAAAGCTTCTTTCTGATCGTCCCAGTTCAAACCGGGGCGCAGCTTGTAGGGCGCGTACTGCACGAAGCAGGAGAGGACGTGCTTGCCCGGCGGCGCGACTGAAGGATCGGTGAGCGAAGGAATGACCATGTCAATGTAAGGACGGCGCGAGAAATTGCCGTATTTCGCGTCGTCGTAGGCGCGCTCCATGTATTCGACCGATGGCGAGATGGACATTGCACCGCGCAAATGGGGACCCGGTCCAGGCATGCATTTGAAGTTCGGGAGACCGTCGAGCGCCATGTTCACCTTGCCCGATGAGCCCCGATACTTGAAGCGGTTGATGTCTTCGAGAAAGTCAGCGGGAAGATGTTCGGCTGCGATGAACTTATTGAACGTGAGGCGAGGGTCGACGCTCGAAGAAATTGTGTCGGCGTAGATTTCGTCTCCGTTGGCCAGGACGACGCCTTTGGCTTTGCCATCCTTAACGATGATTTTCGCGATGGCTGCCTGCGTACGAATCTCAACGCCGGCTTCGC
>JAUTWY010000530.1 GCA_030838305.1 Acidobacteriaceae bacterium | reverse complement strand
ACCCAGAGGACACCCATGAAATGCCAATAGCGCGAGGTGGCATCCAAAGTACTTCGTCTCAGCGCGGACCTGTTCAACTTCGCGATCACGCGCGTCAAACCGCCGAGCCCGCCGAGCAAATGCAGCGCATGGGCGACCGTCAGAACATAAAAGAAAGAGTAGCTGACGTTCGTGGCGATCCCGAATCCCTGCGCTTTCAATTGCAGCCAGGCATAGGTCTGGCCTGCAACGAAGAGCAATCCTAGAAAAAGGGTGGCATAGAGCCAGCGGGCGGGGTTCTCGGCTCGATCTTTCAAGCCGCCCATAAAGGCCGCTACGCGGCGGCGCGAGATCTCCAGAGTGACGCTGCTGGCAATAATCACAAGCGTGTTCAGATAAAGCACTGGGGGCAAACTGATGTGGCGCCAATCCGGAGCTGCGCCCTGACGCACGACCAATGCACTGGTGAAAGCGGCAAAGGTCATGGTAATGGACGCCAAACCTACCCAAATGCCGGTACTAGCCGGAGGCGGGGAATAGTCCCGAACCCGGCGCATTTCTCCATCGGCGGGAACCAGATTACGCCAACCGCCATTTCCCGATCCCTGGCTCGGCAAACGATCGAACTCGATTTTCGGTGGTTTGGGAAGTGTTGTTGCCATACTGCTAATTCTCCATCATTGAAAGCGTTCTGCAGTGATCGAAGACTACTTTTCTTCTTTCGGGTTGATAACTTTCTCCGGCGAGGTTTGCATTACGTAATCCGTGGTCGCGCCCTCGACGCTGTATTGATAAGGATCGTGGTACACGACCGGCATCTTGTCGCCAAAGTTGTTGTGGGGTGGCGGCGTGGCCGTGCTCCATTCGAGGGATGTGCCTTCCCATGGATTATCGGTGGCCGGCGCGCCCTTGAAGCGGCTGTAAATCAAGTTATAAACGAAAATCAACTGGGCAAAGCCAGTGACGAGTGCCGCGATCGTGATGAACTTGTGTACGGGGATGAGTGGGATCAGGTAATCGTCCGTGAACGCCTGGTAACGGCGGACGTTGCCGGCGATACCCAGGTAGTGGAAAGGCATGAAAATGCAATACGCACCCACGAAGCTCAGCCAGAAATGCACCTTGCCCAGAGTCTCGTTCATCATGCGGCCAGTCATCTTGGGAAACCAGAAGTAGGTTCCCGCGAAAATGCCGAACATGGCGGCCACGCCCATTACCAGATGGAAGTGTCCAACCACGAAATAGGTGGCGTGCAGCATGATGTCGATTGAAGGCTGAGCCAGGAAGAACCCGCTCACGCCTCCGCTGATAAACATCGAAACGAAGCCCAGCGCGAACAGCGATGCCGAATTGATTCGCAGCTTGGAGCCATACAGGCTGCCCAGCCACATCAGAACCACAATGGTCGAGGGAATTGTGATGACCAGCGTGGGGAATGAGAAAGCCAGCGAGGAGACGGGATTCATCCCGCTAACAAACATGTGGTGACCATAAACCATGTAACTCAGGGCGGCGAGGGCTGCCATGGAATAAATCAGCACGCGGTGGCTCAACATCGGCTTGCGCATGTTGGTAATGAGCACGTGCGAAACGATGCCCATGCCGGGCACGATTGCGATGTAGACCTCAGGATGGCCGAAGAACCAGAACAAGTGCTGCCAGAGAAGAGTCGATCCTCCGGAATGTGGCAGCACCTGATCATTGATTACCAGGTTCGAAGCCACGAAGAAGCTGGTTCCGGCGACATGATCCAGAATGAGAAGGATGCATGCGGGCATGAGCACGGCGAATGCAGTCAATCCCATCACCGAGGTGATGAACCAGGCCCAGGCTGTGAGCGGAAGCCGCATCAGGGACATTCCCTTACAACGCATGTCGAGGGTGGTGGTGATGAAGTTCAGCGAACCGAGTAACTGGCCGATGCAGAAGATGGCAATCGACGTGGCCCACAGAACCACGCCGAGACCCTGGCCGGGTCCGCCTACGGAACCGATGGCGCTGAGCGGAGCATATTGCGTCCAGCCGCCGAGGGTTGGCCCGTCGCCCACGAAAAACGATGCGATCAGCACCCAGAAGCCCACGAAAGTGACCCAGAACGACATCATGTTGAAATGCGGGAAGGGCATGTCTTCGGCGCCGGTTTGGATCGGCAAAAAGAAATTGCCGAACGCGGCGAACGGGGCGGTCGTGAGAACGAAGAAGACCATGATCGTCCCGTGCATGGTCATCAATTGCAGGTAGTACTCGGGCGTCAGCACGTTGCCTGGAGCGCCGGTGCTGGAAAGGAAATGCAGGCCGGGGATGGCGAAGTTCGACCAGCCCAGATGGATGCGCATGATCCAGGAAAGCGCCATGCCGATCAAAGCGGCCAGCAGCGCTAACGCGTAATACTGTTTGCCGATGACTTTGTGGTCCAGGCTGAAGACATGCTTCCGAATGAAGCTTGTCGGAGCCCCGTGATGCACTGCGGGGGAGGACATATCGTGCATTGCGCTTACCTCAAACGAGATGTATTAGGTCCAGATGCCAGAGGGACTAAAAGCCCGTATTCTTGCGGAACGGTAACGGACGGCTCAAACCGTGCCTTCCCAAAAACTATTCATCCGAAAACATTGACAGAGCGGCTTCGAACGGCTACTGCAGCGCCGCTTGCTGCTTAATCCAGGCTTCGTAATCTTCCCGGGACTTCACCTCGAGATACGCCTTCATGTTGTAATGCCCAAGGCCGCAAAGCTGGGTGCAGACGATTTCATACTTGCCGATTTTCGTTGCGGTGAAGTGAACGGTGACGTCCAATCCCGGAACGAAGTCCTGCTGGATGCGCAATTCTGGAACGAAGAAGGAATGACCAACGTCTTTGGAATGCATCAGCAAGTGGATCTCGCGGTTCACCGGAATTGCCATTTCAGCGGCTACGATATCGTCTTTTGAATCCTGATCGTGGGTCGTATCTAAACCGTAGAAGTTCGCATTGGCCTCGCTAATCTGATCGGCGTGGAGCGGACCAAACTTTCCATCCGGCCCGGGATAACGGAAATAAAATGCGAATTGTCCCGCTTGAACCTGGACAGGTATTGCGTCGGCGGCTGGAGGAGTGAGATACACGGTCGCCCAAGCTTTGGTGCCGAACACACCTAGAGCCAAGACCTCGGTGCCCACCAGCAGGAAAGCAGCGGCCACCAAACCCGCCGCGCCACCGGGAAAATTCTTGACCTTTTCGCCCGGCTTGGGGCTGGAGAACTTCCAGATGAAGAAAGCGAGGAGGAACTGGGAGGCCAGGAAGGAAATGCCCGCTTCCCACATGGTGTCGGTGTACTGCTCGTCAATCAGCGCACCATGGGTGGAGATATCCTGTGGCATCGGCCACATGTGCATCACGATGGGAACAGCCGAAGCAATTGCGATCAGGATGATCGTCACCGCGAATATCTTCGCCATGTGGTCCCGCCTTTGGCCGGCATGAGGCCGTTCTTTCTTATCTGTTTCTTATTCAAAATCACTGATTTAAAATCACTGATTCAAATCTCTTGTTCAAATCGCCGCAGCTTTTAACTGCGGCGATTCGGTGATTGCATGGTGCTGCTAATGTTCCGCCAATATCACTTCGCCTTGAATGTGAAATTGGCAGTTCCCGCTGCGCCCGCCGCAACCGTGACTTTTTGAGTCTGCGTGCCGGCGGCCTCCTGCCAGGCGGTGACGGTGTAATTTCCGGGGGGCACGTTGTTAATCGTGTAATCCCCTTTGGTGTCGGAAGTCCCGTGAGGCCCTTTAACCACAACAAACCAGCCGTGCATCCAGGGATGAATGTTGCATTGCACCGGAATCATTTCCGGAGCTTTCCAGCTTTTCTCGACTGCCGCCGCGCCCGGAGGTTGTGACTGATTCCACGGGATGTTGCCGGTCATCGGATTTGGCAGCGGGTGAATGTTGTGGGTAGTCTGATCACTGGTGGTCACCTTGAATTTCTGGTTGACGTCGAGCGCCAGCACGTGTGGGGTGTACATGCAGTTCTTCTGATCGAAAACTGGCTCTGTGGCAGAGCTTTCGGCTGCCGCACTTCCAGTCAAGCCCTCGGAGATGTACACAACCACATTCGCCATCCCTCCGTCGGCACCCACCACATAAGTCTCCAGATGCCCAGGATCGCTGGCGTGAGCTTTGGAACAGTAGGGATCTTTCCCCATGTCGATGCCCTTCATGTGCGGGGGCGCGCCATCAAGTTTTACCGTTCCCGTAATCTTGCCTTCTCCCGCGGCGTCGACTTTCTGCCCCAGGATTAGCGCTCCACAACAAATCAGAACTACCGCCGATAGTACAGCCGCAAAATTGTATCGCTTGCTCATAGAAGGGTTCTCCTGACGAACGCATTAGGTGACTGATGGCTCTTCTAGTCTATTGTTGTCCCGCCGGAGCATTTGGATCAACTGGTTTGAGGCCAAGTTGTTTTGCCATCGCTTTTGCCTTGCTGGGTTGAGACATAAGGGTTCTCAGATAGAAAACCAAATCCCACGCCTCGTCTGGCTTGATGTTGTCGGCAAAGGAAGGCATCGGAGTACCGTCCAAACCTGTCATGAAGATCCGGTAAATGTCGCGATCGGTGTCGCCGCATTTAGGGCGGGAGCCTTCGGTAAAGTTGTAGGCCGCGATCGGACGGCCGAGGTCATCGGTGAGGGTTGCGGCAGATGGGCCATTGGCTTGACCGAGCACGCCGTGGCACTTCCAGCACTGCACCCGGGCAAACACATCGCGGCCAGCCTTGATGCGTTCCGCGGTAACCTCGGGCTCGGCAGGGATCTCAATCGGTGTGCCTGGCTTCTCGTTCGTCCAGCGCGGAGAGAAGTGCTTCACCCAAGCGACGAGGTTGGCGCGATCCTGGTTAGAGAGTGGATCCCATTGCGGCATGTTGGAACGGTCGAGGCCGCGACCGATGGTATCGAAAAGATCCTGGTCGGTCGGCAATGTGCCGGTCGGAGTGGAACGGCACTTAAAAACACCCAACTGAAAGTCGCGGGGCTTGGGGTCCACCCAGGGAAAGTTCTCGCCGTTGCCGTCGCCGAGCGGGCCATGGCAACCGACGCAATATCGCCGGTATGCCGTCTTGGCGTCTTTGGCATGGCCGGTGACGTTCCCGATGTGACTCTCCGCACCCATGCGCGACTCCAAGTCGTACTGCGTGAGCTGGCCCCAGGAAGGCATGGGGAGGGCTAAAACCGCAGCCGCGGCTACTGATAGCGACCACTTCCACATTCTTGTCGGCATGTCGATCCCTCTCTAGAAGTCAAAGTCAAAGCCAAGCATCAAACTGTTGGTGGATAAATCTGTATTGGTTACGGGCGAAGTGCCCCGTTGCCGAATCCAGGAATACTCGTTGTGGAAGGCAAAACCAGCCCGGCTGGTCATGAATGGGTTGTAGCGATACCCGAATACGTAGTTGTCGATGTCGCCAAGATTCGACGGCGTCCCTGGGATTGCCTGTTGTGACATGCGGACCCACTCCGAACGCTGGAAGATCAGGAACTGCGGGTTCCAGATATAGTGAGTTTCGACGAAAGCGCCGTTCCAAGTTGGGTTTCTAGCGCCCGCCGGCAGGCCAGGACCATTGAGGTTGTTGTTGTTGGCTGGGTCGCAGGTTCCGGTGATGATGTCTCCGAAACAGGCGCCGAACCATTTGTCGTCCGAGCCGTGCTGGGTAAAGACCTGGACGTCAAGCTTGCTGCCGAGATAGAAGAGGCCTTCAAAGCCAACCCGGCTGAAGCTCTTGTTGCCAACTCCGGTGCCCGGGAGTGGAACTCCGCCGTTGGTAAGGTAAGTGGTGGGGGCCTGTCCGAACATGGCGTACCCGCCGATACGCTGGACCCCGAGCTTGCCGGCGCCGAAGGCATGGCTGCCAGCAATAAAAGCCGTGTATGAATTCTGGCCGTACGGCTGATCCACGTTCCCGTCAACGGAGCTGAAAACAGCTACGGAGAGGCGGGTCCGATCGTTGTAGGAGTGTCCCATCCACTCGGCGCCAATCTGGTTATCCCCTACTTGTCCGAAAATGTTACCGTCGCCGACGGGAATGAAATGGAAGAGTTGGAATCCACCTCCACTGCCCGACAAGGTTAGACCTCGCTTCTCCGAAATAAAGCTGTCGAGCTCGAATTTTCCGACTTTGACGTTCAGCCATGGACTCCTGAAGAGGTTATCGAATCGGACGCTGGCCGATTCGAAATGGAAAGCGCCGGTCTCGTCAGCAG
>JAUTWY010000520.1 GCA_030838305.1 Acidobacteriaceae bacterium | reverse complement strand
CAGTACTTGGATTTTGCGGCAGGCACAGCGGTCGCTTCAATACGGTCGACACCTAATTACGAAAGTACCGTGTCCTGCCGGGAAATCGTACCTTGCGCAGCGTGGATGCGCGCCAGCCAGATCGCAGCGCCTATCGGCTAGTCCACTCGCAGGTCATCGCATTCGCGGCATCCGCACGGATCACATTCAACCACCGCGAATCACGTGCGCGTGTCCGCTACTCCATTTCAAAACTTAGGTAGGTCAGTCCGTCGGAGCGTTCGACTTGAAGGACGACGGGATCGCCGGTTTTCAATGCGAGCACGGCGGAGCGCAGCCCGTCCATCGACGTGATGGGAGTGGTATTGAGGGCGTGGATGACATCGCCGGTTTGCAGACCGGTGTCAGGCGTAATCAGGTCGGCTGCCCGGCCCAGCACGATTACGCCGGACGGGATACGAAGCGACGTAGCCTGTTTGTGCAAGTCGCCGGTGAGATCAACCGCCAGAATGCCGAGACGCGGGACAAGGCTTTTCTCCGGATCGGCGGCATCGAAGAGTTGGTCCATTGGGTCGCGCTGTTCGATGGCGGGAATATAGAGAGTCTTTCT
This sequence comes from Acidobacteriaceae bacterium, assembly GCA_030838305.1. GTDB lineage: Bacteria > Acidobacteriota > Terriglobia > Terriglobales > Acidobacteriaceae > Sulfotelmatobacter. Next base: position 23,855 of record JAUTWY010000520.1, on the reverse strand, counting down.
TTCTTCGCCGCGGAGGATTTCGAGCTTGAGCACCTGATCGAGCCGGTGAAGGTATAACGCGGAAGAAAGCGAGGGCAGAGTCTCGATGCGGCGTTCGTCCGCGGTCAGCACGATGTCCTGCACTTGTAGATCGGCGGCGGCGGCAGGGCCGTCCGGCTTGACGTCCGCGATGATCACGCCCCAGCGTTGTGGGAGGCGGAGACCGTCCGCCATCGCCGGCGTAATTTCCTGAGCCACGGCGCCAATCTCGACGCGATGGACGTGGCCGTATTTGCGCAGGCTGTTGTAGACAAAATCTACGATGCGTGACGGAATGGCGAAGCCCAGGCCCTCACTGCCCCCGCCAGTGGAAAGAATAAAAGTGTTAATGCCGACCACCGATCCGTTCATGTCGATGAGCGGGCCTCCGCTGTTGCCGGGATTGATGGGAGCGTCAGTCTGAATGTAAGTCATGGCTTTGCTGGGGTCAGGCTGGCGGGCGACAGCGCTCACTACTCCCATGGTGACGGAATTCTGCAGCCCTTCAGGACTGCCAATCGCGAATACGAGTTGACCGACGCGAGGACGCTGCTGGGTCAACAGCGGAAGCGTGGGAAGATTCTTTTCGTCGATCTTTAACAGCGCAAGATCAGTTTCTTTATGAAGTCCGATCAATCTGGCTTCGACAATCTGGCGCTTGCCGACCGGGACGGCGCGGCCGGAATCGCTCGGCAGCGGCAGGGCGACGCGGATTCGCTGCGCCCCTTCGACCACGTGGGCGTTGGTCATGATGTAGCCGTTGGGGTCAACAATTACTCCGGAGCCGACGGCGTGCTGGCGCACGATGAGCGCGGTCTGCGTACGGTTCTCTTCGTGAGCCGGGCCGTAGCCGGTCACGAGAATTTGAACGACCGCCGGAGCGACCTTGGCGGCGAGTCCTTCAAGAGCATTATTGAGCTGGACCAGCGACGCGGAGGCTGAGGCGGATTCGTCGGGCTTAGTCTGCTTCTGTGCCGCAGGTTTGGAGACGGAAGTTGGGCTGGTTTTCTGGGGGTGAGTCTCCTGGCCCGACAGCGCTGCCACGGTGAACAGAATGAGAAGGGACAGCTGCAGAATGAACCGATGCCCCCCCTGTGCGCGGAAAAAGATTGAATGGAGCATGATATTGCTCTCCTGAATGAAGCAACCACTTCACGCCAACACTTTCTATAAGACGGTACCATGCGCGGTTTGGTTACACGGTAAAGCGCGTCAAGAAGTCGCGGTAGGCATGGCGCTTTTAAGTGGTTTGGATGTCGGTGGACGAGGGGAGATTCCGGCGGAGCGAAGGTTCTGATTGGATTAGACTGAAACCTGCGATGCCGTTACCTATCTACCGCCTCCGCCGCTGGCTGGTCATAATCGCGGTGCTGTTCTCTGCGGTGGTGGCGGGAATGTATTTCTACGCGCGCGCGCGCCAGCGCGATGTGCTCAAAGAGATTCCTGACAAGCTTGGCTTTGACATTAAGCAGACCGCGGCTGGCTTTCAGTTTTCGAAGTCTGACGGTAAGCGAACGCTTTTCACCATCCAGGCCAGCGGCGTCAAGCAATTCAAATTGAACGGGCGCGCCGAACTGCGCAATGTCAGCATCATTCTTTATGGCCGCGACTCCTCGCGCTTCGATCAAATCTATGGGGATGATTTCACCTACGACAAAAAAACGGGCAACGTTACCGCAAGCGGAGAGGTGCAAATCGATCTCGAGGCCAATCCCACAGGACTGAAGGGACCGGACCAGGGCACTCCCAAGGAATTAAAAAATCCCATTCACCTCAACACCCGGGACTTGGTCTTTAACCAGGAAAGTGGGGACGCTTCCACCAACGCGCGGGTGGATTTCCGAACGCCGCAAGCCAGCGGCTGGGCTGTGGGATTGCACTATTCCGGGAAGAGCAACCTGCTCACGTTCGAGTCCCAGATTCATGTGACGCTTGGCACCCAGAACTCTGCCAGTCTTCTCGCGACTCATGGCGCGATCACGCGCGATCCTCGCGTGATTGTTTTAGAACATCCTCGCCTGGAACGCGCCAGCGGGACCTTGCAAGCGGATCAGGCTACTTTTCTTCTCGGCCCGGAGAACAATGTAGAGCGGGTGCTCGCCACGGGGGATGTGAAAGCCGAAGCCAAGGAACAACTGAACGACCAAATGCGCGTTCGCGCGGATGAAGCCGAGCTCTCGCTCATGGGCAAAGATAATCTGCTGCACCATGCGACGTTTACTGGACACGTTCATGCCGAGCGCATCGGAACTCAGCCGCTGCAAGGCGACGCCGGTCGCGTGATCGTAAGTTTTTCAGGAAAGAATCAGGTCCAAAAAGTGCATGCCGAGGAAGGAGTTCGCCTGGCTCAGCGTTCCGCTGTTTCCGGGCTCTCGGTGGCGAATTCCGCACCCCCGCAAGATTTCGATCTCACCGCACGGGCCATTGACTTCTTCGTTGCGCAGGGACGCCGCCTGGATCATGCTGAGACTTCCGGAGCGGCGCAGATCGCGATCGCACCGGCGCAAGCCTCAAATCCAGCAAGCGCGCAGGATTCTACGCAGCGCACCGTGATCACCGCTGGCCGCTTTGATGCGAAATTTGCCGCCTCTGGCGAGGGCTCCAGCCGTTTAAGGTCGAGCCAATTAGTGTCGCTCCATGGATCGCCCAATGCGAAGATCGTCAGTTTTTCTACCCGTGTTCCGGACCGTGTCAGCACCAGCGAAATGGTGGATGCCACGTTTTTACCGCAGGGCGGGATTGCCTCCATCGTTCAGAAGGGAAGCGTCACCTATAGCGACGGCCTGACGACGGAGAAGCGCACTCAAGCTTGGGCGGACCAAGCGCTCTACACTCCTGCGGACCGGATTCTGACACTCAGTGGCAATCCGCGCGTGGCCCAGGGTGCCATGGTCACTACCGCCCGCACTATCCGTATCAACCGTACCGACGATACTGCGTTTGCTGAAGGAGAGGTCAAGAGCACTTACACCCAACTCAAAGAGCAACCGAACGGTGCGCTGTTGTCCTCTGCGTCGCCGATTCACGTCACCGCCGCCGCCATGACCGTGCGCAACTCTCCCCCCATCGCTTTGTACGAGGGAAAAGCTCGTTTGTGGCAGGACGCCAACGTGATCGAGGCTCCCTTGATCCAGTTCGACCGCGATCATCGTTCTCTGTCGGCCCAGGGTGATGCCGCCCACCCGGTTTCCACAGTTTTGGTAAAGGCGAGAACTCAGCCAGAGAGAGTTGGGCGAGGTAAAACGCAAAGCGTAGGCGAACATAAAGCGAATAACAAGATCGGGGACAAGCCTGCCGAGACTGTTGCCATCAGTGCAGCGCGGCTTACCTATGCCGACGTTGACCGCCGCGCTCATTACGAAGGAAGCGTCATTGCCAAGGGAACGGCTTTTACCGCGTCCGCGCAAAGCATGGACATATTCCTTCGCCCCCGAAGCCAAGCCCCAAGCAATCAATCACTTACAGCGCCAGGACAACTCGATCACATGGCAGCAAAAGGGAACGTGGTCATCTCCCAACCGTCTCGGCGCGCCGAAGGCGATAGTCTTGTTTACACGGCCGCTGAAGACAAGTTCGTTCTAACCGGCGGACCGCCCAGCATTTTTGATGCCGAACGTGGCAAGATTACCGGGGTTTCGTTGACTTTCTTTAAGGGCGATGATAGGGTGCTCGTAGAAGGCGAAGCAAGTACTCCTGTGGTAACTCAGACCCGAGTGGCACGATAAATGCGTACCCTGGCCACGGATGAAATCGGCAAATCGTATCGTGGCCGCCGCGTTGTAAATGGTGTCAGCCTGCGTGTGGAGCAGGGCGAGGTGGTGGGGTTACTCGGCCCCAACGGCGCAGGTAAGACGACGACATTTTATGCAATCGTTGGCCTGATCCCCCCTGATACTGGCCGCGTGCTGTACGACGGTCAGGACATCACCGACGTTCCGATGTACCTCCGGGCGCGCCAGTATGGCATCAGTTATCTCCCTCAAGAAGCTTCGGTCTTTCGCAAACTCACAGTTGAGGAGAACATCCTGGCGGTGCTGGAGGCTCAACCAATGTCCTGGCACGAGCGCCGCGAGAAGATGGAGAAATTTATCGATGAACTTGGCTTGCAGCACATCCGGCAGAACCGGGGCTACGCTCTCTCCGGCGGCGAACGCCGGCGGGTGGAGATTGCCCGCTGCCTGTGCATCAATCCAACTTTTATCTTGCTCGACGAACCTTTTTCCGGGATCGATCCCATCGCCGTTCTCGACTTGCAGAAAATTATCAGTAGCCTGCGGGCGAGCGGCATCGGAGTGCTGATCACCGATCACAACGTGCGCGAAACGCTCTCTGTGACCGATCGCGCCTACATCATCGACGACGGCAGGATTTTCCGTCACGGCCAGCCCGAACAATTGGCGGCCGATCCGGAAGTCCGCCGCGTTTATTTGGGGGAGAGCTTCTCGCTGGTATGAAAAGTCAGTGGCGAGCGGGCAGTGTTCAGTACTGACCACTGCCCCCTAGCCACTGCCCACTGATTCTTATGGTTTTGCTGCAACACAAACTGAGCGTCAAGCTGTCGCAGCGCCAGATCCTCACTCCTGGCCTGGTGCAGATGGTCTCCGTCCTCGCGCTCAACAAGCTCGAGCTCAAGGACATGATCAACGCCGAAATGGTCGAGAATCCCGTTCTCGAAGAGCTCGAAGACTCCGTCCCCTTGATCGACGAAGTCGGTCGCAAAGAAGAAGACCGCGACCGCCCCACCGCCAAGACTTCCACCGAAGAAGCTCCTATCACGGCGGAGAAGAAAGATCCGTTCGAAGAGATTGATTTCGGCTCCTTCTTCCAGGACTACCTCGACCCAGGCTATCGCACGCGCGGTGAGATGGAGGAGATCGAGCGCCCGTCGTTCGAAAACTTTCTCTCCAAGCCCACCACGCTGACCGACCACCTTACCTGGCAACTGGGCGCGCTAAGTCTGCGTCGCGAAGTGCGCGAGGCTGCCGAGCAAATTATCGGTAACTTGAACGAAGACGGATACCTGATCGCCAGCGATGACGAGATGCTGGGCATAGCGCCCCCAGCGCCTCCCGAAGCGGACGCGGCGACGGCCAGAAATATTGTCAGTGAGGCGGCCGCGCTGGGATTGGGCCAGGATGACGCGGCCTCAAGCGAAACCGCCGCCGAAGACATCTCCGCCGCATCGAATCCGTCGCAACTATCGTACGCACATGGTGTAACTGAGGAGCCCTTTCCTGAGTTGGATGGCGAGCCCTCCGCGCCTTCTGCCGAAACCTCCTTTGCATCGCGCAGTGGAGATTCCGCCACAGCCGTGGCTCCCGCACCTGAGGCTTCATCCCCCCCTGTGCGTCCGGTTTACAAGTCCAGTTTTACTCCTTCGGATCTGCAGGAAGCGCTCGAAGTGATTCGCCAGCTGGACCCTCCGGGCGTGGGCTGCCGCGATCTGCGGGAATGCCTGCTTCGCCAGTTGCGCTATCACCAGCAACAGCTTGCCCAACCTAAAAACGGAGAGAAGAACGGCAACGGAACCGCGCAGGTCGTGCAGGATGCCATCGCAGTCGTCGACCAGCATCTGCGCGCGGTACAAAACAAACAGCATAAGGAAATTGCCAAAGCGATCGGGCGCCCCCCCGACGCAGTGCAGCACGCTCTCGATTACATCCGCACCCTTGATCCGCGTCCCGGCCTGCAATACAACAAAGTGCAAGCCCGCTTGATCGAGCCCGACGTCGCTTTCATCAAGCATGGCGACGAGTGGCTGGTGCTGATGAACGACGATGACCTGCCGCAGCTTCGCCTTAATCCCGCTTACAAGAAGCTGATCACCCGCGACACCAACGACAAGAATACCCGCGACTATGTCAAAGAGCGCTACAAGAGCGCCATCCAGCTTATCAAGAACATCGAGCAGCGCAAGCAAACCATCACCAAGGTCTGTTATTGCATTGTTGCCCGGCAGTACGATTTCTTGGAAAAAGGCATCGACTACCTGAAGCCGATGATGATCAAGGAAGTCGCCGAAGAAATCGGCGTGCATCCCTCTACCGTCAGTCGCGCCGTCGCCAGCAAATATGCCCACACCCCGCAAGGCGTATTCGAGTTGCGTTACTTCTTCAGTGAAAGCGTGCAGGGACCCGAGGGCGGCAATACTTCGTTGCTGATCCTGAAGCGCCGCGTCAAAAAGCTGATTGAAGAAGAAGACCCTAATCGTCCCTTGACCGACGAACAGCTCACACGCATTCTGCAATCACAAGGCATCCAGGTCACGCGCCGCACCGTAGCCAAGTATCGGGAAGACATGCGCATTCCCAGTACCCATCAGCGCAGGGTAAAAGAATGAAAGCTCTACCCTGTGCCCCTCTGTGTCCTCTGTGGTAAAGATTTTGATTTGAAAGCCGCAAGGAGCGCCGCTCATGAACGTGGAATACACCGGCAGGCACTGCGAAGTAACTCCCGCCATCCGCAAAGAAGTAGAGCTCGGCCTCACGAAAATCCGTAAGATTCTTGGCGACAGATTCGACACAAAAGTCATTCTCACTGTCGAGAAGCACCGCCACAAAGCTGAAATCACCATCAGCCCGCGCAATGGCCCGCTGGTCGGCCTGGCCCAAGCCAAGGACATGACGATCGCGGTGAACGAAGCTCTCGATCACCTCGGAAAACAGGCGGTGAAATACAAGACCCGGTGGCAATCCAAAAAGCGCTCGGCTCGCAAGAGTGAAGAAGTAAAGAAGTGGAACGGCAACTCCCCGCAGCAGGAAGAAGTGCAAACCAGAATCGGGATGACGGAAAAAACCGCCGTGCCGGTCGCCGTTCACCGCTACCCGGCAGTGGCCAAAACTACGGAGGTGCATCTGGTTCGGTCCAGCGACGCCGTCTCCATGCGCCCGCTGACTCTGGAAGAGGCGATCAAGGAAGCCCACTTCCGCGACCGCGACGTCTTCGTCTTCCGCGATCCCAAGGGAAAAGTCATGATCCTGCACCGCACAAGAGACGGCAAGATGGAGCTGATCGAAGCCCCTTAGCAGCTGTGGGAACGTGGGGGGGGACGTGTGTGTGGGGACGGACGACTCGCCCGTCCGGCGGGCGAAACTCGGCCCTCTCCCTGCTGCCCTAGATCAGCCATCCTTGCGATACAGCAGATCGCGCATCGCCCGCCTCCGGGCCTCATTCGCCTCACTCAGGGTCTTTCGCTCGTCGGCGTCCATGGAAGGCTTTGCGGTGGCCGTTGTACCTTCCTTGCTGCACTCCGGACAACGGTTGGCAAAACCCGGCTTGTTCGGCTTAAGCTCAAACTCCTCGCCGCACACGCTACAGATTTTAGTCGGGAATCCCATTGCGCTCCATGATACGACGCTCCCCAGGGACCAAGGAACAACCGTGGCCAGAAAACCTTAGATTGAATCCGATGTAGAGGTGCGGTTTGAATTATTCAGACCCAATGCCCTTAGCTCGGGGGTGATTAGCGCAAATATGCAATGTAAACTCTTTGTCGCGCTGCAACTCGAAGTTGCGCATCATCTCATCGAAAGATATGCCGCTGGGCGGACCTGAAGATCTGAACCGCCAGCCACATTCAGAGCAACCAAAACCCCGGAACCGCTGTTGCTCAATCCATATTAGCTTTCGGCTCATGGCTTCCAATGTCGCTGCGCCCAAGTTTGTGTGACCGCACGCCCGAGTACCCGGCTGCCGTCAAGGGACGTTCTGCTCTCGCAGTGGCGTAACCGCCTGCTGGCAGCAGAAACCGTCAACCGGTCCGGCGTGGCGGAAAATGCGTAAAGAGAAGGGCAGAGTCTACATGCGCCGATTTGGAATCGTCTGTCGGGCATCCTACACACATGGAAAAGTCTTGATCGGACGCAAACCCGATTTCGGGGCCCGTTTTGAAAGCCCCACGTCGCCTTTGCTTGAGTGTGTCCTATTGCTCAGACTCAGTTCCAAACCCACGGTAACGTTGGTTGAGTCCTAAGAAGAAGTTCGCCATGACCGCTATGACCCGCACCTTGGAGATGGAGATTGGCAATCCATTGCGGGACAGGCTGGTAAAGAAAAGGACCCAGCGAAGCTGCTAATCCTGATTGAGAAGCTTTGCTACGCACTGGATGGTGAGCGCAGGAATTCAGAAGGAAGTCCAGTTGACACCGACATCCAAGGGAATGAATTGAGTTCTTTTCTCGGCGATTAGGCGCAACCCCAGCACCACCCCCATTTCAACTCGAACAATCGGGTTTCCGTGAGCTGGGGGAGTTTTTCGAGTGGGATTCTAGTTCTTAAGGATGGTTGTGGAAAGCAAAGGCCTCCAGGTCGTGCACTCTGGCGAGCGCACGAATACCGAAGGGAAACCGGTCAGTAACATAATCCTTCTATCGATCTCCGATAGCGACTACACCTCACTTCGTCCTCATCTCGAATACGTCAGCTTGCCAAACCATCTGGTCCTTCACGAGGGGGGTGGAAAGCTGGAATTTGTTTATTTCCCGAATCGTGGTTTGATTTCTCTGGTAGTCGTAATGAAAGACGGGAGGACCGCTGAAGCCGGAATAGTTGGTAATGAGGGCTTTACCGGAACACCGGCAGCAGTTCGCTTGAGCACGAGCCCGCTACAAGCAGTGGTACAAATCACGGGGGATGGGTTTCGGGTAGAAGTCGAGGTTTTGCAAGCCACTCTGGACTCCACTCCACACCTGCAACTGTTGTTGAGCCGCTATGCAATCGTTCAAGGAATGCAGGTTGCACAGACGGCCGCGTGTAACCGGCTGCACGACATCAGGCAGCGCCTTGCACGGTGGTTGCTAATGACTCAGGACAGAGTCGATTCAGAGTCGCTGCCTATCACCCATGATTTTCTCGCAACCATGTTAGGGACAGATAGGCCTAGCGTAAGCTCGGCCGCTGGTCTTTTGCAGAGGGAGCTGCTCATCGAGTACTCCCGTGGCGCTGTGAACATTGTGAACCGCAATAAACTTGAAGACTCCGCCTGTGAGTGTTACGGGATTATCCGACAGTATAATGGCGAACTGGGTTTGAAATAAGTCCGCGTTTGCAAGGTTGCGCCTGGTTTTGTTGCCTTGCCGAATGCGGATTGAAACTTAGGCGACTCTTCCCGAGTGACTGTGCTTTCTCACGATCTTTCCCAACCTGGTCACGGATTTTATTTCACGGAGAAATTCACATCCCGACAACTGCAAATTCGCTCGACAATTTCCACGAAGGCTGCTCTAGTTCTGCGGCTGTGAATTGGCACTGCTGGCTGCGTCGTGGGGAGATTTCTTTGCTTGCGGTTGCGGCCGGCGGCGGACGATCACTTCCACGTCGGTCGCGGCTTCGTCCTTTTCAGCTCTCAGCTCTGGCGGCGCCCAAACAACTTCGTACAGCCCGTTGCTGATGAACTCCTCGGGCGCGACGCTCAACCGGAACGGGCCGCGCTTCGAGAACCGGGAGAGGAAGCGTCCCGAGCTGTCCGTGTACACCACTTCTTTGCCGATGTGGAGCGCCGCTCCTTCCACGGGAACGCCCTGATCGTCCTTGACCACGCCCTCCACCATGTACTTGGCGATGGAGAACGAATCCGACGGCGCGCTCATCATTCCGCCCAGGCGATACAAGTACGTGCTGGCCCCGAAGGAGTAGCGCAGGTGGCCGTCCGGCGCCACGTTCGACGCTGCCGTGAGTTGCAAGGGGCCCTGGACGCGCAAGGCAACATTGAGTGCCAGCGCCTGCTCAAAGGGACGATCGGGACGGAAGGGCAGATAAACATTCTGATAATCGGCGCGCACCATCAGTCGATTGCTGGTGAAATCGCCGCCAAAGGAGAAGGTGGTCTGTCCGGCGGTGCGCGAAATTAACTGCAGCAAACTGAAGCGCGACGAAAAATTCTCGCGCATGGTGCCGGACAGGACCCTTGTACTCTCGCCAATTTTGGGTTTGCTTTCAAACCAGTTGGTATTAACTTCGAGCCGACGCCCGATGCGGCGTCCGACGTACAGGTTCGTCCCCTGCGTGCTGCGGCCGGAGGCGTCCGATGTGAACAGGCCGGTGCCGAAGTAAAATTTCTTGACGTGAAAGTCCGTAGAGAACTGGTTCACCGAAGCCTGCTGCATGGGCCCGCCCAGCGTGAGGGGCTCCAAAATATTTTCATGTCCGGTTGTGATGGTGACGAATTCCGACGGCTTATAGAGCAATTGCACGTTGCCTTTGTTGACCTCAGAGCTGAGAGGGCTGAACACGGTGACTCTTTGAAAACTATCCCCGGTGATCACGTAACTGGCTTTGAAGGCGACCTTCTCGGTCTCGGCATCCACGGCGGAAGCGAAATATTTCTGGTTGGAACCGGCTCCCCCGGTGACTGATGTCTTCAGCCAGCGGTAGGGCTTATACTCCACCCCCTGAAGAAACGTCTGGCGGCGAGAAAGAATGTTGCGGGAAAAAAATCGTAGCCGCGGGTTTACCTTGCGCTCGTAGAAAAACATTCCCACCGGATCATCGCTGGTCGCTGCATTGAAGAATCCTGTGCCCAACCAGGTCGAGGTAGAACCGGCAAAGGCGTAGAATCCGCCGTCCGCGTTCTTTCGCGTCGCTCCAATTCCCCGCGCGGAAAAGTAGTGGCTGCTGTCGAAAACATCGGTGGGAAGGGTGAACGGAACCGCCTCGTCTCCCGCAAGCACGGTATAACCGCGGAAAAGGTAGCGGGTTTGGCCCCCGTATGCGAAATGCCCGTCGAAAAGTCCCAGACCGACAGTGCCGTCGTAGTTCGGGGCTTTGAACTCGAGCGATCCGCCTTGAGCGTTTAACAAGGTGGAAGCTCCACCCTGCACCCGGAAAACCTGGGCTGCGGCGCTGCCCGCTAGCAGCACTGCCAGCACAATCAGCGTGCATTTGGCTCGCAGGCTCATGGGTGGTTCAGGCTTAAGGGTTTTTCCCCGTGCTTCCTTCTGTATTTTTCACGTCAGTCGCCAATGAGGGCAGGGCGGAGTTGCGGATGTCGACCTTTTCTTCAACTTTGAAGTTCTGGAATTGCAGCGTCACTCCAGATGGAAGATTGTCTCCTTGAACCTTTTCTTCCAGAGGCACCTCGAGAATGCGCTTGCTGTGGGGGAAAATCGGGAACCCGGGCGCTTCCTGCTTTGTTTTCGAATACACCAGTTGCGTCTGCAGCACTCGGCCAAAATTGCTGCCCGTATTCTCCACTTCCAGAAAGAACTTATTCCCGGCACGGTTCAGTTCCGCACGTTCGATGTGAACCTCCGGCTTTTCCACCGATTGCTTGGGCAGCAAGTACACCGTGTGGGGCAGCTCGAGACGCACGTTCATTCCTTGCGCCGTGCGGAACGGGAAGCCGGAGAAAGCCGCATAGATCACAAACCAGGCGGGACTCTGCAGTGAGCTGGCTTCGTAAAAAACGTAGTACGTCTGCTGCGGCTGGATGCGGAAGCTGGTGGCGGAGAGCTTCAGGTGAACATTGGAGTCGAGCGGGCGATAGCTGATCTCACCACTCTCCGACACCGTGAAGCTTTTCGCCTCGAGCACCACGTTTAAAGGCGTCAAACTGTCGTTAACATATTCGACCCGCCCTTTCGCAGGATTGCCGAGCTCGTTAATCACCGGGCGCACGGTTTGCGCCGCGAGCGCCGCGTTCAAGGCAAGCAGGCAAATCGCGCTGGCCAGCAGCCGAAAGAATGCGCTGAATGAATCTCGCTTCATGTTTCCCTATCCCCAAATCAGATTGCCTGGGCCTGAATCGTCAACGTTCCCGTATAGTCGTTCGCCGGTAAATTCGGCAGCGCGGTCAGGTTAATGTTGAAATTCATAACGTCGTTGCGGGTGCCGATCTTGTTGTTTCCGAGAATCGGTGTCGAAGACAACTGCAAGCCAGCGTTGGCGCCGCCGAAAGGCACGGTGTTCGTGAGAGCGGCGAACGCTCCCGCGTTGGTGGAAATCTGAAAATCAGCCGACGGGATATTGTTCCCAGCGCCGTCGGTCAGGGCCGCCGTGGAAGTATTGAAAAACGCATAAACCTTCAGGCTGCCTACGCTGGGCTTCAGAGTCCAGGCGGTGGTGGCCGTTATGGAAGTGCTTCCGGGATTGTTGGCGCTGCCCGCAACCAGGTTGAAGTTGACCGCATTCCCGGAGAGAGCGACAGAGATCGACTGGGTGAGAACGGCCTGCAGAGTGATGGGGCTAGCACCGGAGTTGCGCACCTGGGCCCGGGCGGGGGCTGCAAACATCGCCGCCATAAGAGCCAGCATCGCTACCCTTCCGAGTTTTCTCTGCAGTCGCATTGTCAATTTCTTCGCCGTACTTGAGACAGCTCAAGGGCGGGAGCCTCAGCTCCTCGCCCTTGCCTGTCTGCTATTGGCGCGAAATTAGGGAGTGGCCTGCGCCTGAATGTTCAGCGTCCCGGTATAAGTATTGGCGGGAAGCTGAGGCAGTGTTCCGCCGGTCAGGTTGATGTTGAAGGCCATCACATCCGTATGGCTGGAAGCCTTGTTAAGGCCGGTGATGGCCACATTCGCCATCTGGTAGCCGGCATTCGCACCGCCAAAGGCAACCGTGGTGGTAAGCGCTGTGGACGCTCCGCCGTTATCGGAGATGAAGAATGCGGAAGACGGAATGTTATCGCCGACGCCGTCCGTTAGAGCAGCCGCCGCGCTGCCAAAATAGGCATACACGCCTACTGCGGTTCGTCCCGGCTTCAACGTCCATGCAGTCGTGGCCGTAATGGTGGTGCTGCCAACGTTATTGGCGCTGCCTGCCGCCAGGGTGAAGTTCACTGCGCTCGCCGAAAGGCTCAGTGTCAGTGACTCGGTTAGGTTGGCGTTCAGTGCAATCGTCTGCGCGCCAGAGTTGAGCTGGGCGGATGCCATGGCTACTGCGAATGTCATCGCCAGCACTACCACTGCAACCCGCGAAAGTGTTCCCGTGTTCATTTTCCCCCCATAACAGATTTTTTTGTAGTGCGCCGCCGCGTTTAGGCTGTCCGCAAAGGCCTAGATGACGCTTCGGAAAAACGACCTGAGGGGGATTGTTCGCGAAAACTTTAAACGCGCAAACGGTACTCAAGTAACGCGTGCAATCCCAATTCGGGAGGGATACCGAAACGGGAAGGGCCGGGGCGCGATTTTTCTTAATCGCAGACCGTGACAAGTACCTGTAAATAAAATAGTTAGAGGAGCTAAGGCGGAAGATTTCATTTCCGGACCGCAGGTTACACGAGTTACCAATCCCTTGAGGACTTTGGTTCACCATAGTGGGTTCAGTCTGGGAGAATTCTCATGTGGGGACAGCCACCCTCGTGTCCATCGAGCAAAGCTCGAAGTTTTGTCGTCACCGCCGCCAAACTGAGCCACCGCCAATAAGCCGGCAGCGGGTCAGTTCGGCCTTCATTTCAAAGGACGTCATCCCCGACGCCCGCGTTTTCGCCAGCGGGACGGGGGATCTCCTTCGCGAACTCAATCGCCTCCTGATTTTCTATAGAGTGCAGATCCTTCACGCGAGCGTGCTAGAATTTGCCCGCATGAATATCTTGCGGGGTAATAAATTTCTGTCTGTCTCGCTTTTGTCTCTGTTGCTTACTTTTGGAATCGCTCCCAGCGCCCTCTCGCAAGCCCCGCCACCCAAACTCTCCGTGCACTGGGAAGAACTCACCGCTGCCGACTTCCGTGAAGGCATCCACCATTCGCAGGGCACATGCCTGCTGCCCTTCGGCATCCTTGAAAAACACGGGCCGCACCTCCCTCTCGGCACGGATCTCCTGGACGTTCGCTACGCCGCCCTTCACGCCGCCGAAAAAGAATATACGGTGGTCTTCCCGGAATATTATTTCGGACAGATTGCTGAAGCCCGACACCAGCCCGGAACCGTCGCCTACAGCCGCGAGATGCAGCTTGCCCTGTTGCAGGAAACCACCGACGAAATGGCCCGCAACGGCTGCAAAAAGGTGATCATCGTCAACGGCCACGGAGGCAACGAGAGCCTGCTTCCATTCTTCGCCCAATCGCAACTGGATAAACCACACGACTATGTGGTCTACATTTTTGATGAGCGCAGTCCAGCCTCGGGAGGCCCGCCGAAGAAAACCTCCATCGACATGCACGCCGGTGAAAGCGAAACCTCGAAGATGATGATCTCGCGTCCCGACAGCGTCCATATCGACCGCGCCGCTAGCGAATCCGGCGCCGATCAGCGCCGCCAAAAACTCCCTGAAGATGTCTACACCGGCATCTGGTGGTACGCACGCTTTCCCAACCACTACTCCGGCGACGGCTCCGCTGCCACGCAAGAGTTAGGAAAATTTCAAATGGATTGGTGGATCGACGCCGTGGTGAAGACAATCCGCGCCGTGAAAGCCGACGATGTCAGCCTTAAGCTGCAAAACGAATTCTACGAAAAGAGCAAACACCCGCTCGACACCCGACCGTAGTGCAATCGCTGATTGCCGATTGCGCATTGGAAATCTCGTTCATCGGGTGTGAAAATCAACAATCACGAATTAACGATAATGTCACGTCACGAACTCCCAATCAGCACTCCTGTAATAAAAACCAGCACCCCCCCCAGTCCAACCTGCAAGGCCGCCGCAACCCACGGACTATCCATATAACGATGGCGAATCCAGGTGATCGCCGCCAACTCGGCGATTACCACCGCTCCTGCGGCCCACAAGGCCAAACGAAAGTCGTTCAGCAAAAATGGCAGCGTATGCCCGATCCCGCCCAGCGCAGTCATGGCTCCGCAAATCAATCCCCGCACCCACGGATGGCCGCGTCCAGTCAGACTGCCATCATCGGAAAGCGCTTCGGCAAATCCCATGCTGATGCCTGCGCCCGCCGATGCAGCCAGGCCTACAAGGAACGCCTCGTGAGTATTCTTCGTCGCGAATGCCGCCGCGAATACCGGTGCCAGCGTGGATACCGACCCGTCCATCAGCCCAGCCAACCCCGGCTGCACAATCTGCAAAACGAAAAGTCGCCGCTGAGCCCGCTCTTCATCGGCTTTTACGCTCGCGGTAAGTTTTTCTTGGCTCAGCTCCTGCGCGCGCTCTTCGTGCTCGCGTTCCTCATTGATGAGATCGTCGAGCAGTTGCCGGATGCTGGCATCCTGCGTGCGCGCCGCAGCCTTCTCGTAAAACCGCCGCGTCTCCACTTCCATGGTGCTGGCTTCCTTGCGGACCGCTTCAATGCGCAAGGGACGAATCAGCCATAGCGCCGGACGCTCCACGAACCCGCGCACATCCTGCCGCCGGATCAAGGGAATATGCTCCCCAAACTTCTGCCGGTATAGCTCGATCAACCTCCTGCGGTGACCGGATTCCTCTTCACGCATCCCTTCGAACATTGCCGCCGACGCGGGATAGTCCGCCCGCAACCCTTCGGCAAAGTCGGCATACACGCGCTCGTCTTCTTCTTCCAGCGCAATGGCCAGGGCCAGCACTTCCCGTTCGCTAAGTTCGTGAAACTTCTTCATGGCGACCTAGCTTACCTGTCCGGGCGGCGCTTAGACAAATCGGAAACGTCTCCGGTGCTACGCTCCCATTCCCGCCGCCTGCGGTGCTACCATCCTTTGCATGGGGCCTCGCAAATCGTCCGCCTCCCGTAAAGCCAATAGAAGCAAGAAAACGACGACCAGCAAGCGGGTCGCCCTGCATGCGCCGGAGCTGGTCATCATTACGGGGATGAGCGGCTCGGGCAAAGCTTCGGCGCTCAAGGCTTTCGAGGATTTAGGTTACTACTGCGTCGACAACCTTCCTGTGGAACTGATTCCGCGCTTTGCCGAGATGGCTCTGCAGTCGGCGGAAATCCGCCGCACCGCGTTGGTGGTCGATGTGCGCGAAGGTTCCAAGCTCGATCAGTTTCCCGGCATCCTGAAAGCTGTGCGGCGCATGATTCCTACCAAGGTTGCCTTCCTGGAGGCTTCGGATGCGGTGCTGCTGCGGCGCTTCAGCGAGACCCGCCGGCCCCATCCCCTGGGCACGAATACCACGGTGAACGCCTCGCTCAAAGCGGAGCGGCGGCATCTGGCGAGCATCCGGGCATTAGCTGACTTCGTCATCGACACCTCTAAATTCAACGTTCACGAATTGCGCGCGCACATCACCGAGCGCTTCCGCGAGCAGGCGGCGGAAAAAAGCATTCTGGTTTCGTGCGTGAGTTTCGGCTTCCGTCATGGCGTGCCCGAAGAAGCCGATCTGGTTTTCGACGTGCGCTTTCTTCCTAATCCCCATTTCGTTCCGGCATTCCGGCCACTCACGGGCCGCGATCCGCGCGTAGCCAAGTACATCGGGTCGTTTCCCCAGACGCAGGAATTCATTTCCCGCATTTCCGACCTATTGATTTACTTGTTGCCCCACTACATCCACGAAGGGAAAAGCTATCTCACCATCAGTTTCGGATGCACTGGGGGCCAGCACCGATCGGTGATGATCGCCGAAGAGGTAGGCAAACGCCTGCACAAAGCCGGGTATCGCGTGAAAATCACGCACCGCGATATGCCGAAATGATAAGAAGGCGTCGAGGGTCGACAGTCGATAGTCGTCGGCTGTTCAAACCGCAGCTTCGAAAACTTTTCGGCGAGTGGCCAACGACAAACGACCGACGACCGCAGTAAAATAAGCGCACCCCATGACTCTCGGTCTGTCAGGAAGCCGTTACGGCCTGTCCGGAGCAGTATGCGCGAACTGACGCGCCTGGTCCGCTATGCGTTGCCTTACTGGTGGCAGATCCTTTGCTCTGTTGTTCTCATGGCTTTCGTAGGGGCGCTCGACGCCTTCAAATTTGTGCTCATTCGGCCAGTGTTCGACCGGGTGTTGAACCCTTCCACCGGATCCAAAGACATTGAGCTGTTTGTAATTCCACATTTTCACCACGCCGTGTATCTGCAACAGTTGGTGCCGTCCCGTTTTACCAATGCTTGGACGATGGTTGCGGTGGCACTGGTCGGTTCCACCATCCTCAAGGGGATTTTCGACTATACCGGCACGTATCTGGTAAACCACGCGGGCTTCGGTATGATCACCGATCTGCGCGACGAACTCTACGACGCGATCATGCGTCGGTCGGCGGCTTTTTTTTCCAAGCATAGTACCGGAACCTTAGTATCCACCATCGTGAACGATGTTGAGAGGGTTCAGTACGCAATGTCGACGGTCTTGGCGGAATTTCTACAGCAATTTTTTACATTCTTATGGGTCGCGGTAGTGGTTGTGATGCTGGGTAGAAAACTCTCCTGGGTGCTTCTGCTGTTTGTGCCGGTAATTATTTATTCTTCTCGCAAAATCGGCACGCGTGTGCGTAGCACGACCCGGCAGGGGCAGGACAAGCTTGCCGAGATCCAGAACATCTTGCACGAAACGATTACGGGTAACCGTATCGTGAAAGCCTTCAACACCGAGAAGTGGGAGATTTCCCGCTTTCGGGGAGCGGCTCGGCGGCTTTTCCGTGCCAACCTCCGGTCCGTGGCCGCAACCGCGATCAGTTCACCCTTGATGGATATTTTTGGCGCGGCTGGTATCGCTCTCCTGCTCAACTTGGGCCGCGAGCAGGTTAAGCACGGAGAAATGACCCCCGGAATTTTCGTAGCTTTCATTACGGCGGTGTTCAGCCTCTACAACCCGGTTCGAAAGTTTGCGCAGTTCAACAACAATTTCCAGCAGGCCCTCGGCGCGTCTAGCGAAATCTTCAGATTCATGGACGTCGAAGATGATGTCCGCGAGAAGCCCCACGCCAAACGCCTGCCGCCGTTCTCGAAGACTGTCCAATTCGACCATGTCAGCTTTACCTATGGCAGCGAGGGACAGGATGCTCGCGTCTTGCACGATATCAACCTCGAAGCTCATCGCGGAGAAATCGTGGCAATCGTGGGTTCCAGCGGTTCCGGCAAGAGCACTCTGGTGCACCTGATCCCGCGCTTCTTCGATGCCACGCACGGCCGTCTCCTCATTGATGGCCAAGATGTGCGCGACGTGACCCTGGCTTCGTTGCGAGAACAGGTGGGCATCGTCACCCAGGAAACCGTGTTGTTTAACGACACAGTTCGCAACAACATCGCCTACGGCCAGCCGCACGTAGCTCTGAAAGACGTTGAGGCTGCGGCCCGGGGAGCCTTGGCACATGATTTCATCAAGGCATTGCCGTCGGGTTACGATGAAGTGATCGGGGAGCGCGGCGTGCGCCTTTCCGGCGGAGAGCGTCAGCGCATCGCCATCGCCCGTGCAATTTTAAAAAATGCCCCTGTCCTTATTCTTGACGAGGCTACGTCAGCTCTCGACAGCGAATCGGAAGCTTTGGTGCAGTCCGCGCTGCACAACCTGATGAGCGGACGCACCGTGTTTGTGATTGCCCACCGGCTTTCGACCGTGCGCCGCGCCGACCGAATCGTTGTGATCGAGAATGGCGCCATCGCCGACATTGGTTCGCACGAAGACTTGATGACAAAATTAGGCACCTACCGTCGTCTGTATGAGTTGCAGTTCGCCGACTTCGAGCAGAAGATGGAGCCAGCGCAACCCAGCTGACGCCAGCAAAATTGCACGTTCGAGAAATCATTCATGCCTATCCGCTCCATGACCGGTTTTGCGCAGGGAAAAGGCGAGCTAACCAGCCAGGCCGAAGGAAGTGTGAGTCCGCCGCCAAGTGTGCTGGCCTCGAGCCAGGGCAACGGTCACCTCGCATTCTCACTTTCTCTGAAGTCGGTGAATCATCGTTTTCTGGATCTGCATTTTCGCCTGCCCTCTGGCTCCGACTCGCTCGAAATGCAACTTCGTCGCCTGCTCAAAGAAAAAATTGCCCGTGGGCACGTCGAGGTCACGCTCAGCCTGGAGCGCGGAAATAACGAAACCTTCGCGCTCAATCGCCCTCTGGTAAGCGCTTACATTGCGGCTTTCAGGGCGGCTGCCGGCGAGTTCTCCGTACCTGCGGAACCTGACCTCAACACAATTTTGCGCATCCCCGGGGCACTTGATTCGGCCCGCGACCCTGAAGATGGGGCGTTAGAGTCGGCGGTCATGGCGAGGGCGGGCGACGTGCTCGATCGCCTGAATCAGATGCGCGAGCAGGAAGGGCGCGGCATTGAGCGCGAACTCCGCCAGCGAATGGAACACCTGGGAGAAGCCGTCAAAATTGTGCAAACTCACCGGCGCACGGTTTTGCAGAACTATATGGAGCGGCTCCAATCGCGGCTTCAGGAACTCCTTGGCGCCACAACCGATCGCGAACGCCTTTTGCAGGAAGCCGCCCTACTCGTCGATCGCAGTGACATCCAGGAGGAAATCGTGCGTCTGGAAAATCACGTGCAACACTTCCTGGGCTTGCTCGATGAAAATGGAGAAGTCGGGAAGAAATTGGATTTCCTGCTGCAGGAAATGAATCGCGAGGCGAACACTCTGCTTTCAAAGACCTCCGGGTTGGCGGGCGATGCGCTGAAGATTACCGAGGCTGGGCTTGTCATGAAGGCGGAGATCGAAAAATCACGCGAGCAGGTGCAGAACCTGGAATGAGTTCTTCCCTCCACAAACCGCTCGTCTACATCATCTCGGCTCCTTCCGGCTCAGGCAAGTCGACTTTGGTCAACGAACTGCTGAAGTCGGTGAGCGATCTGGAATTTTCCATCTCCTACACTACGCGCTCTCCGCGTGGCAGCGAAACCAATGGCCGACAATACTACTTTGTCTCACGCCCCGAATTCGAGAAGATGACTCGCAATGGCGACTTCCTCGAACATGCGGAGTTCGATGGCAATCTTTACGGGACGGCCCGCCGGTTTTTGCACGAAGCTGAACAGAGCGGCCGCGACCTTCTGCTGGACATCGACGTCCAGGGAGCCGAACAGATCCAGCAGAAGCTGACAAATGCGACGAGCATCTTTATTCTGCCCCCGAATCGGAAGATTCTGGTAGAGCGCCTGCGCAAGCGAGGAGAGGATCGCGACGAGGTCATCCAACGCCGTGTAGCAGCCGCGACTCGCGAGATCGAGAATTATGATCGATACAACTACATCCTGATCAACGATCACCTGGAAGAGTCGATCGAGATTTTGCAAGCCATCGTTCGATCCGAGCGCTTGCTGCGCGCGGGACGGCCGCTCGCGCGCGATGAATCCAAGATTGTGAAACTGGCGGACTGCTGTCGTCTGGCCAACGTTCGCGAGCGGGTGAAGCCGATTCTGGACTCATTCGGGACAACGGACGATTCTGGGGACGGTAGTCCTTCGTAACCTAATTAAGGGCTCTGGCCCCCGTAAGCTTGAGTTTCGTGGGAAAATAGAGGAGCAGTTCTTGGCTTCCCCCGCGAAGAACGAAGCGCAGCAACTTTCGGCAATCAAATTCAGCATCCTGGTATTCGAGGGAGACAGAATCCATGAAATTGATCGAAGGCTTCGACAGCAACTATCGTTACATTCTGGTCGCGGCTCGCCGCGCGCGCCAACTGCAATCTGGTGCACCGCCGGTGGTCCAAACCAATTCGCGCAAGCCTTGCCGCATCGCACAAGATGAAATCCGCGCCGGCAAGGTGAAGTGGGAGATTCCCGAAACTCGCAGCGCCGCCGAACAGGCCGCCGAGGCTCTGGATCAGGCCTTCGGCCACGACGCCTAAACGCGTGTGCAGCATCTAATTCGATGAGGCAAGCTTTCGCGGACAGCGGTTTCGTAGCAAAGCACGCCTTCAGGCTCTCCGCGTTGAACATATGAAGATTGCTCTCGGAGTCACCGGCGGCATCGCGGCCTACAAGGCAGCCGAGATTGTGCGGCTCCTGCAAGATCGCGGCATTCGCGTGCAGGTCATCATGACCCGCGCCGCCCAGGAGTTTGTTCGCCCGCTTACCTTTGCCGCTCTCTCCGGCGAAAAAGTGATTACGGGAATGTTCTCTCCCGGCGAAGAGCAGGCCCCAAACATCGACTCGGCCATTGAACACATCGCGGTCGCCCAGTCGATTGACGCTCTGCTGGTTGCTCCCGCCACCGCCGATGTTCTCGCGCACTTCGCCCAGGGCATTTCCAGCGATTTCCTCACCACCCTTTATCTCGCTACCACTGCGCCAGTTGTGGTCGCTCCTGCAATGAACGTCAACATGTGGAATCATCCCGCGACCCAGGCGAACCTGGAAATTCTTCGCCAGCGTGGCGTGAAGATCGTCGATCCCGACTCCGGATATCTGGCCTGCGGTATGACTGGCTCGGGACGCCTTGCCGAAAATGAAGCCATCGTATCGGCAGTTCTCGAAGCGCTCGGCGCGTCGCAGGATCTCTCCGGCGAAACGTTGCTGATCACCGCCGGACCCACACGCGAGAAGATTGATCCCGCGCGCTATCTCACCAACCGCTCCAGCGGACGCATGGGGTACGCCGTCGCCGAAGCCGGGCTGCGTCGCGGTGCACGTGTGCTTCTGGTCAGCGGTTCCACAGCGCTGACGCCGCCGGGGGCGGCTGAGGTCACGCGCGTGGAATCAGCCGAACAAATGCGCGATGCTGTCCTCAATCTTTTGCCGCAGGCCACCGTCGTCGTCAAGACTGCAGCCGTTTCCGATTACCGCGCGAAATCTATTTCCGGACAAAAGATGAAGCGCAAAGGCCCAGTCACGCTCGAGCTCGAGCCCACCTCCGACATCCTTAAAGAAATTTCCTCGCGAAAGCAGTCGCAGATTGTCGTTGGATTCGCCGCCGAAACCGAGAACGTTCTTGAAAACGCTCGCCAGAAGCTCACGGCCAAGCAACTCGATGCCATTGTGGTCAACGACGTTTCCCGCGAAGGCATTGGCTTCGATTCCGATCGCAATCAGGTGACCATCATCACGAATGATGAAGTGGTCGAAGTTCCTGAAACCACGAAATGGGAAGTGGCCCAGCGCGTCCTCGATCAAGTGGTTCGCATTCGCCAGCGGCGCAAGTCCCCGGTGAAAGCCTGAACTGAGTTAGTCCTTTCTGAATTACAATCGAACCCAATGCCTCGTACCCTTGAGCCGGAACTGCAGCGCGCTCTCGCCGAACGCGTTCGTTACTGCCATGAAATGGGCATTTACGATTTCTACCGGCGCGAGAGCGCCTTCCCCGACGAAACTTTGCCTCCAACATTCCAGTCAGAACTTCGAGAGGAAATGTCCCCCAAAAAATCCGCCGCCGTCGCAAGTATTGCCCATAGTAGCCTCGCTGCAATTGCCGTAAACCCCGAACAGGGAGTCTCCGATCCCAGCGCCGCGCTAAAAATGATTCGCGAAGACCTCGGCGATTGCACTCGCTGCAAACTTCACCAGCAGGGCCGCAAGCAAATCGTCTTTGGAGTGGGCAATCCGCGCGCCGAGTTGATGTTCGTGGGAGAGGGCCCGGGCGCCGACGAAGACGCGCAAGGAGAACCTTTCGTCGGCCGCGCCGGCCAGTTGCTGAACAACATGATCAAAGCCATGGGCCTGCGCCGCGAAGATGTTTACATCGCGAACATTGTGAAGTGCCGTCCGCCGGGCAACCGCCAACCCGAGCGCGACGAATGCGAAACCTGTTCTCCTTTTCTCATGCGCCAGATCGCGGCAATCAAGCCCAAGGCAATTGTCGCCCTCGGAGCGACCGCCGCGAAAAATCTTCTGGCCATCAACGCGCCGATGACCGAACTTCGCGGCCGCTGGTACGACTTCAAACCCGCCGCCGGCGACCCGTCGTGGCCGGGCTCCCGTTTGGCCGTCACCTACCATCCCGCATTCCTGTTGCGCGACCCCCGCCAAAAAGGCGAGGCATGGAAAGACCTGCAAATGGTAATGAAATACCTCGGCATCGAACCTCCGAAAAAACCTGCCGAGGAAGCGCGTTGAGAATCAGCCGCGCAAGAGATTCTGTCCTCGCGCTCTATGCGGAGCCGCCGGCCGTTCTCCCCCACTTTGCCGTAGAATAACCCCCAGCGCCCGTAGCTCAACTGGATAGAGCATCTGCCTTCGGAGCAGAGGGTTGGGAGTTCGAGTCTCTCCGGGCGCACCATCCCTTGCTCGAGTCATGCGGTGTGGTCCCTGTCGTCCCCCACATCATTATTGTCTCCCGAGCTCAGCGACGGACCTTGGTTTCCATTGCCGCCAGAACGCTGACCTCAGAACTTCACCGCCACCGGCTCGCGGTCGCCCTCGGCCGTCTCGAAAAACTGGCGTCCCTGAAATCCAAACATTCCCGCGAGAATGTTGGTTGGGAACACTTGAATCTTGGTATTCAAATCCTGCACCGCCGCGTTGTAATTACTGCGCGAGCTCTGGATCGAATTCTCGGTCTGGCTCAGCGATCCCTGCAGTTGCGTGAATTCCTCCGAAGCTTTCAACTGCGGATAATTTTCCGCCACCGCGAACAAGCTCTTGAGCGCTCCGCTCAGCTGATTCTCGGCCCCCGCCTTGCCTTCGGGCGTAGTCGCCTGCATGGCTTGCGAGCGGAATTTGGCGATGCTTTCGAACGTCCCTTTCTCGTGCGCCGCATAACCTTTCACGGTCTCAACCAGGTTCGGGATCAGATCATGCCGCCGCTTGAGCTGCACATCAATATCGGACCACGCCGAGTCGCAGCGAACCCGCAGCTGCACCAAGCTGTTGTACATCCCGGTGAGCACCACGGCGACAACTACGAGAATTGCGAGAAAGATGATGACGATCATAGGCAGCTCCTTAGGAAATCTCGATGGCTTGATCTCGAAAGCTCCATCCCGAAGTCTTGATCCTGAAATCACTGGGACGGTAGCACAGGGACAGCACGGGCGCAAACGAACAAATCGGACAACGAACAAATCGGACACGCCCGACGTTATGGGTCATCTCCGCGACAAAGCTCTACCGATTGGCAGTGCGGTTGACGCAGCTGGCATGAAGCGAGCAACACAATTGGG
>JAUTWY010000498.1 GCA_030838305.1 Acidobacteriaceae bacterium | reverse complement strand
ATGGCAGGATACTTACGCCACGCTCCACATGTGGACGCAGATCGTCGGCAAGGTGCGTCTCGCCCTGAGCCCTCTTATCAACCACTGGTGGGAAGTTCCTCTGTACGTCAACGCGCGCGGTCTCACCACTTCTGCAATTCCTTACGGCGATGGAATTTTCGAGGTTCAGTTTGATTTCATCGCTCATAAGTTAGACATCCAGACCAGTTGGGGTGCGTCGAAGACTCTACCCTTGAAGCCGCAATCGGTTGCTGACTTTTACGCTGCATTTATGTCTGCCCTGCGATCGCTGGGAGTCAAGGTAAAAATCTGGCCGATGGCGGTCGAAGTGCCGAGCCCGGTGCGCTGTGACATCGACACGCAACACGCCTCGTATGATCCCGAATATGCGCACCGCTTCTGGCGCATATTAATTCTGTGCGAAAACATCTTCCAGGAATTTCGCGCCGGCTTCATCGGGAAAAGCAGTCCGGTGCATTTTTTCTGGGGCAGCTTCGACCTGGCGGTGACGCGCTTCTCCGGACGGCGTGCTCCCGAACGCCCCGGAGCCGATACCATCACCCGCGAAGCCTATTCGCATGAAGTGATCAGCGCGGGATTCTGGCCGGGCGGTGGCGAAATCAAGGGCCCGGCATTCTACGTCTATGCTGCGCCCGAGCCACCCGGCTTTGCCGAGCAGAAGGTTCAACCTGCGGCAGCCTTCTACCATCCGCAGCTGAAAGAGTTTTTGCTGATGTACGACGATGTTCGTCGCGAGACGTTACCGCGGCAAGCTCTGCTCGACTTTCTGCAAAGCACTTACGAAGCCGCGGCAAATCTCGCGCATTGGGACCGGAAAGAGCTCGAAAGAAGTTAACGAACGAACGCTGATCGGGAAATTGGGGGGCAAGAGGAATGTCAAAGAAATGCAAGCACCTGGATCAAGTCAAAATCACCACCACGGACACGCACGTCTGTGAAGACTGCGTAAAAATCGGCGACACCTGGGTTCATCTGCGCATGTGCATGTTATGCGGGAACGTAGGCTGCTGCGATTCGTCGAAGAATAAACATGCCACCAAACACTTCCATCACACCAGCCACCCCGTGATGCGTTCGATGGAACCCGGAGAAGACTGGATCTGGTGTTATGTGGATGAAATGATCGCGGGTGAGGTAGCGGCCTGATCAGCGTGCTGGATAGACTGCCAGCTTGCGAGGTAAGCCCGGGGAAGAGATTCACACCCGGACAAAAGGCGGGAAAAAATTGAAAGGGCCGTGACATTGGTTATGCTCTAGCCGCCGCCTCCTGCGAGGGAGCCAACAGCGTGGACGCATGTACCGTCACAGCCCCTTGATGCGATCACTGCTTTCACAGTCCCAAACCCCAACTGCACCTCGCAGCGCCGTCGGTTTTTTCAGGTTTGGCTGCCCAACAAGTTGCCTCGCCGGGCTGATCACTCAGTCTACTTCGGGTCAGCAAGTTTTATTTCGCTAACCCTTTCAACCGTCGACGCAAGCAACCTTAACAGAGAGATCAAAAATGTCAACGCAAACTAATGGTGCAACACAAAGACTTCAGGCTGTGAATAACGATGAGCGCAAGCCGTTGTAACATTAGACCTTATGGATTTGCATTCCCAATTCGGGCCACTTTTTCACAAGATCTTGCACAACGCCCGAAACCGCGCAGAATCTTCCGCGAACCAAAGAATCGTCTTGACGAAGGAAATTTCTCGGCGCATCTTGCTATTAGCGGAAAAGAAGCACTGATGTCAGACCTAGTGGCCTATGTGGACGGTGGCTCCTTGGGCAATCCAGGGCCGGCGGGTATTGGAGTAGTGATTGCTGGCTGCGAAAGCGGCCCGATCCGTATCGCGAAATGGATTGGCAATCAGGATAATAACGTCGCCGAATATATGGCGCTGATGGAAGCTCTCCAGTGCGCCCTCTCTCTGAAAGCCAAGGCGCTGCACGTTTACTCCGATTCCCAGGTGGTCGTTCGCCAGATGCGCGGCGAATATTCCTGCCGCAGTTCGCGCCTCTACTCTCTGCACTGGACCTGCCGCAAACTGGCTCGCGCCCTCAGTTTCTCCATCTCTCACGTACCCCGTGAGAATAATGCCGAGGCCAACTCCCTGGCCAGCACGGCGGTGCGCCAGCGCACGGTGTAGCAAGGAACATGCCGCCCCTCTCTCTGGCAGTTAGCAATTAGCAATTTGCCGGGAAGCCCACGACTTCCTACACATTGGCGCTGGCAATTGCCAATTGCGAAGCGCTTCTCCGCCACTCCCTGGCACCTTATTCCCAAGGTTCCCTTTAGTCTTATTACCTTCGCGTTCCGACCTCCTTGACAGCCTGGCACTGGCGAGCGAGACTCAATTTACGCGCACACTTCACTTTGAAATCTATCGGCCACGGCCAGACCGCGTTCCGGCCAGCCGCGCCTGAATGAAGAACTGTCACCTGTCATGGATCACCAGTCCATTCTCGACCTGAATCTCCCATCGCCCGCGGTGGAGGGAAACGCGTCAGGAATTGTCGGCCCGCGCTCCACACCCGCAAGTGTTTCAGCCGGAATCGCAGCCGCCAGTGCGCAGGCCAAATCAGCCGAGGCGGCACAGCTGTTTCCAAACGAAGACGGCGGCCGCTCACTCGCCGCCATGGCTTGCCGCGATCTCGAGGCCGCCCTGCAGTTGCTGGCCGATCGCGCCCAATACATCACCGGCGCGAGCGGGGCCATGATCGCGCTTCGGCGCGGTGAACATAACGACATGGTCTGCCGGGCCAGTGCGGGCTCGAACGCGCCGGAGTTGGGAGCACTGTTCTCGATGGAACATGGATTTTCTGGCGAGAGCGTCCGCACCCGTCAGCCCTTGCGCTGTGATGATGCTGAACGCGATCCCAGAGTGAACCGCGAAGGCTGCCGCCAGTTAGGGATCGCGTCAGTAGTGGTGGTACCCATCTTGAGCGACCAGCAGGTGCTCGGCGTTTTCGAACTATTTTCCGGAAAGCCGCATGCCTTTGATGAGCGGGCTCTCTCAGCCGTGCGCCGCCTGAGCGAGATGGTGGAAATCGCTGTGAAATATGCGGTGGCGGCTCAGACTGTATCCGCAATTCAGGATCGAGCCGCGGATGAAGAAATCCTGTCCCCCATGGATGACATCAAGCTCGAAGTGGACACGTGTGAGTCGGAACCCGTTCTCGCAGCCGAAAATCTGCTGTCCGCCCCGGCTGTAGAAGATCTCCCGCCGTTAGAGCCCGAGAAGACGGAACCTGAAAAGATAGACTTTCCAGGCACTGAAGTGGTCACCACAGTGCCGCAAGAGTCAGAGCTCAAGACAGCAGCGGAATTCGCCCCGAAGAAGCCTCTTTTCTGGTCGGCTGTTACGCAGACTGCGGGCGCCGCTGACGCCGTTGCCGAAGCGGCTGCGCTGAAGTCTGTTCCTGCGGTATTAAGAAATCTGCAGAAGTGTCAGGCTTGTGGTTTTCCGGTATCGCAGGGCCGCACCTACTGTGTGGAATGCGAAGAGAAGCAATGGCGCGGCCAGCGCCTTCCGCAGGCCCCTGCCAAGTCTCCCGCGCTGGCTCCGCACATCAGTTCCTCTATCAACGACGCGTCCAACATTTCCTCCTTGAAAAATTCCTCTCCACCCGCAGCTTCAGCGGTAACCTCGGCTCAGACCAAAGAGCCATTAAAAGGGCCATCAATGCCCGCTTCTGCTACAACGGGCACGCCTAAGGAGGCGGCCTCGGGCGTCACGTCAAAGATGCCGGAACGAGCTCCCCACACCAATAGTTCCGCTCTCTTCCAAAGCTCTATGGTTGAGTCCGAGTCGTGGCTTTCATCCAACAAGTACATCCTCGTTGCTTTCGTACTGGTTGCGCTTGTCATCGCAGCGATCGTTCTCCTCCGCTGAAATCTCCAACTGCAATTGCGTGGAGTTCCCCTTCGACCACTCTTTCTTTCTCTGACGTTGCGCCCGTGACGGATTACAATTCCTCTTCTCACTCTGGATAATGAATTGCGGAGGATTGATCGTGCCATCCACCCTTTGCCGCCTCATGCGCCCATGCTTCCTGGTCCTGTTGACCGCAGTAGCCGCGGCGCAAACTGCCGAGCAGCACACGGCCCGATACCTGGAATCCATCCGCAAGCAGCCGCCCCTGCTGTTGGCCTTCGTTCATGACTTGCCCAAGGGCGGAGATCTGCACAACCATCTCGACGGAGCAATCTATGCGGAAGATCTTGTGGATTTCGCGGCCGACGGCGGCCTATGCGTGGATCGGACATCTTCGCGGCTGCTGGCTCCGCCATGCGATTCCTGCGACAACTACACCGCCAAGCCCGCCGCGCGCTGCAGCTACGGCGATCACGTACTCTACAACCAGATGATCGATGCCTGGTCGATGCGCAACTGGAGGCCGGGCGACGAATCCGGTCATGACCATTTCTTCGCCTCGTTCGACAAGTTTGGCCTGGCCTCGCACACCCACGCTGCCGGTGCGATTGCCGCCGCAACTAACCGCGCCGGCCTGGATCACTTGCAATATGTCGAGTTCATGCACACCGCGGACGGCGGCGCAGCCGCAAATCTTGCACGAAAAGTCGAGTGGAATCCGGACTACGCCAAAATGCGCGAAGCTCTGCTTGCCGCCGGCATGAACGACGTAGCCGCGGAAACCGGAAAGAAGCTTGCCGCCGAGGATTCCCGCGCCAGAGAAATTCTCAAGTGCGGGACCAGCGATGCCGCACCCGGTTGCAGCGTGACGGTCCGCTATCTGTATCAGGTGCTGCGCGGCTTGCCGCATGAAATCGTGTTCGCCCAGATTTTACTGGGCTTCGAGCTGGCATCGTCCGATCCACGTTTTGTCGGCCTGAATCTAGTGATGCCGGAGGATTGGTACGTTCCTATCCACGACTTCAATGAGCACATGGCAATGCTCGACTATCTGCACTGTGTCTATCCCAAAGTTCACATCACGCTGCACGCGGGCGAACTCGCCATGGGGTTGGTGCCGCCGGAGGATTTGACCTTCCACATTCGCGCCTCCGTCGAGCGTGGTCATGCGGAGCGCATCGGCCACGGCGTTTCCGTGATGAACGAAAAAGATCCGATCGCCCTGCTGCATGAAATGGCTGAACGAAACGTGCTGGTAGAAATCGCGCTCACCTCGAATGACATGATTCTCGGTGTCAGCGGCGACGATCATCCCTTGCCGATGTATGTGAGATATGGCGTTCCCGTCGCACTGGCGAGCGACGACGAAGGTGTAGCCCGTTCTGATATGACCCGCGAATATTTGCGCGCAGTCGAGAGCTATCACTTGTCCTATGCGGATCTGAAGCGCATGGCACGGCAAAGTCTGGAGCACAGCTTCCTCCCCGGCCAAAGCCTGTGGACGGAGACAAAATTAGTATTTCGTATAGCTCCGCCCTGCGCGGGAGATGCGGCGGGCGCTGAGAAGCCCTCCGCGATCTGTGAAGAATTCCTCGCCGCCAGTGAGCACGCTCGAATGCAGTGGAAGCTGGAGGGCGAGTTCGCAAGGTTCGAGAAGAAATACTAGAGCAGCAATAACGAAATATAGCGCTGCCGTCCCGGCGCCACTTGGAGACGAATGCCCCGCAAGTCGCGAACCCTGATTTCCTCGCCCCTGGATTGGCAGATGCGCGCCGCTCCCATCGCTCATCCCGTCGTGCCCGTGCTGGCGGAACGGGGCGGCACGCAGTTGCGCACGCCACTGCCGGTCGTCATAGTCGATACGCGTGAGCAGATTCCTCTTTCGTTCCGCCGTTTCAAGGGATGGTTTGCCGGCATCGAGATGCGAGCGCTGCCGCTCGGCGATTACAGTGTGGCGGGCATGGAGGATTCCTGTGTGGTTGAGCGCAAAGATCTCTCCGACCTGGTCTGCTCCTTCACCGAGAATCGGACAGTATTCGTCAAACGTCTGCGCCGCATGAGCGAGCTTCCGCACGGCCTGCTGGTGATTACCGCGCCTCTCAGCCAGATCAAGAGCGCTTATCCCTATGGCCGGGGCAAGCCGAATCAGGTGACCCAGTCTCTCATCGCTGTATTGGCTGGATTGCGCCTGCCTTTTGTTTGCACGGAAACTCACGAACTGGGCGAGGAAATCGTGGCGTCCTATCTTTACCAAACATTTTTATACGATTGGCTGGAACGCAATGGCCACGGTCGATTTCTAATGGACGACGACCTGTAAATGGCAGATGCCTGACAGATGTACCTTGAAAGGGCAGGGCTTTCGCCGCTGATGTATTATCGCGCACGCCTATGAACGACCAATTCAATCTCGCCGAAGCCGCGGCCCAGTCTGTGCTGCAGCGATGTACGCTTCGTCCCCGCATCGGCCTGATTCTTGGTTCCGGCCTTGGCGCCTTCGCCGACTCCCTTACCGATTCAACGCGTATCCCTTTTGCTGAGATTCCTGCTTTTCCGCTTTCGACGGCCATCGGCCACACCGGACAAATGGTGATCGGCATGGCCGGCACTGTTCCCGTGGCCGCGATGCAGGGCCGTGTCCATCTTTATGAGGGATATTCGCCGCAGCAAGTCGCCTTCCCCATGCGCGTCTTCGGGCGCATGGGAATTCGCGCCGTCATTCTTACCAACGCTGCGGGAGGAATCAATCTCACCTACAAGCAAGGCGCGCTGGTGCTGATCAGCGACCACATCAACCTGCAAGGAAACAACCCGCTGGCCGGGCCGAATAACGATCGCTTCGGCCCGCGTTTCCCCGACATGACTCACGCCTACGAGAAATCGTATCGCGAGCTGGCTCGAGCAGAAGCCCGCAACTTGGGTATGACTCTTCACGAAGGCGTCTACGCGGCCCTGCTAGGTCCCAGCTACGAGACGCCGGCGGAGATCCAATATCTGCGAACCATCGGCGCAGACCTCGTAGGAATGTCGACCGTTTTCGAAGTGCTCGCAGCACGCCACATGGGAATCAAAGTGCTCGCCATTTCCTGTGTGACCAACATGGCTGCCGGAATCCTCGATCAACCGCTATCGCACCAGGAGGTGCTCGAAACCGGCGAGCGCGTCAAGACCAGCTTCGAAGCGCTGCTGCGCGCAGTACTGCCGCGCATCGAGAGCGACCCCGACATAGCTCCCCAAAAATAAAAATGCGTCTTGTCTTCCCGAGCAGTCTGCGTGTCATCCCTCGCTACGCTGGGGCTGACAAAAGCCGTTCTACTTCCCCACTCGCGGAATAAACAATTCCACCGGCGGCTTGACGTCATACACCGCCGTAAAACTTCCCTGATTTACCGCCAGCCCCAGATGTCCACGCGAGTCGATATAAAGCAGAGGCTGGCTCAAGGGAACGTCACTGAAGGTCCGCACAAACTTAATCTTCATTTCCTTGCCGCCGACTTCTATTGGAACGTCCTGCCCATGGCGATAACCGAGCTTCAGGAAATCTTCGCCGTCCAGATTCGTTACCAGATTGCCGAATGGACCGTCAGTAGCGATTACCTCCGCCGAAACACCGCGAGCGTCGAAACGCACCGCCTTCAACTCGAGACGCACGAGTGACTTCGCCGGCGTCTCAGGCCCCACCTGTGTCCAATCGTCGCCGCGTGCCACGTGCGCGCCGACCGGAGAAAAAATATCGCGCCCGTGGAATGTCGAAGACAGTTTCGTGCCAATCATCCAGTCCGTGTTTGTGATCTCACGTACTCCCTCAATGCCGTCGCGCTGCTCCACCAGGGTGATCACTCCGTTATCCGGCAGCACAAAATATTGCCCACGCTTCGATTTGGCCACAATCGCCTTCCGCGTGCTCCCCACTCCGGGATCAACAACAACTACGAAAACCGTGCCCGCCGGATAGTAGGGCGTTGCACCGTAAAGAAAACGTGCTCCATCGAGAATGGAAAATGGCGTCACCTGGTGCGTCAGGTCGACAATACGAACCTCGGGCATGATCGAATACATCACGCCCCGGCAAATCGCGACCGAATCGTCCACCACGCCGAAGTCGGTCATGAACACGATTGTCGGCGGATATTTTCCCGTCTGCGCCCCGGCGAATGCCGATAGGGCAAGCATCGCCATCAGCAAAAAAACGCGAAGGCCGCGGCTTACAGCCGTGCCGCTGGAACGGCCTAAGAGACGAGGCCTTAGCCCATGAGGGACTTCCTTAGTCAGATCCATTCGACTTGTCGCTGCGCGAGTTACGACAATCATTCGCGTATAGTCCTCCTCGAAGCTCCTGGGCGTATTTCGCTGACCACTAACCGCTAGTCCCTGACCGCTGAGTTTTCGATTCCTATCCGTGGCCTGCAAGAATACCGGGGATTCTCGCGCAACGGCAAATCCTTTCCCTCCGATCTATAATGTCCTGTCATCATGGCCTGACCGCTAGGAGGCTTTATGCCGGATGCTATCCCCGAGAAATACCGCGATCTTTTCCAGAAGCGCGCGTTCGCTACGCTGGGCACTCTGATGCCCGACGGCCGTCCCCAAGTCACGCCCGTCTGGTGCGACTTCGACGGCCAACACATCATTTTCAACTCCGCTAAAGGACGTCAGAAAGATAAGAACGTCCGCCGCGATCCGCGCGTAGCCATTGCTTTGATGGATCCGGAGAATCCCTATCGCTATCTGGAAATTCGTGGCCGCGTCGTCGAAATCACCGAAGATGGCGCCAGCGCTCACATCGACAAGATGGCCAAGAAATATCTCGGCGTCGATAAATATCCTTACGGCCAGCCCGGCGAAGTCCGCGTGCTCTACAAAATCAAACCCGAGCACACCACGGTGATGGGCTAGCGATTCTTGTAGCGCCGGCGTCGCGCCGGCAATGACGTTTTGAAAGGGCGCGGCTTCAGCCGCGCCGCAACCTGCCCAAAAACTACTCGGGGGCTTTAGCCCCCGCGAGGGAACACATTCAAACCTACAACCTCTGCTTCCTCGGCTTCGGCAACGTCAACCGCACGCTGGCGCAATTACTAAAAACCCGTGAAGCCGAACTCCGCGATCGCCACGGAATCTCTTTTCGCATTACCGGAATCGCCTCCCGCCGACTGGGATGGATCGCCGATCCCAGCGGCCTTGACCCTGCTCGCGTGGAGGAAACCTGTGTGGTCGCGGGCGACTCGCCCGCGAATGCCGGAAACGTCGCAAAGGCCCGCCCTTCTGATCACCCCGCATCAACCGTCGACACCTGGCTGAAAGCCGCCCAAGCCGACATCCTCTTCGAAGCCACCTCGCTCAACGTTGAAACCGGCCAGCCCGGCGTCGATCACATCCGCGCCGCCCTCGCTCATGGAGCCCACGCCATCACCGCCAACAAAGGCCCCATCGTCCACGCCTACCGCGAACTGCGCGACCTTGCCAAAGCGAAAAATAAACGCTTTCTCTTCGAATCGACGGTCATGGACGGCGTCCCCATCTTTTCCTTTTTCGACCAGCTACCAGCCATTCACCTCCAGGGATTTCACGGCATCCTGAATTCCACGACCAACGTGATCCTCCGCGAAATGGAAAACGGTCTCACCTTCGACGAGTCGTTAAAGAAAGCGCAATCTCTGGGCATCGCCGAAACCGACGCCACCCACGACGTCGACGGCTGGGACGCCGCTGTAAAAACCGCCGCGCTTATCACCGTCCTGATGGATATTCCAATCCGGCTCGAAGAAATCGAGCGGAAAGGAATTCGCGATCTTAGGCCGAAGGTCCTTCGCGAGGCCCGAATGGATGGGTTTCCCTACAAACTGGTATGCCGGGCGAAGCGGGAAGGGAGTGGCGTTAAGGCAAGAGTCGGACCGGAGAAGGTGATCGTCGGCACTCCTATGGGAGGAACGTCGGGCTCATCTTCGTACATCTGTTTCAATACAGATATCTTTCCGATCCTTTCTGTCTTCGAGGGCGAACCCGGCCTCTACGCCACCGCCTACGGTATGCTTGCGGATTTTGTGCGAGCGGTCGCGTCGTAATTATTAGCAGTGGCGTCATCCTGAGCGCAGCCGTTCTTCACGCGGAGTGAAGGATCTCACCCATCCCGCATTCGGTGAGTCTGGCGCGGCCTCCTGCCCTGGCATCCTTCGGAGGCTTTGTCCGTGATAAAACTGAAGTGATCATGCCCACTACCGAAACCGCCGCCCCCCCCGCCCTCGATCTCACCTGGGTCCGCTCCCAATTTCCCGCGCTCGCCCAAACCGTCAACGGACATCCCGCCGCGTTCCTCGACGGCCCCGGCGGCACTCAAGTTCCGCAACGCGTCATCGACGCCATCTCCGACTACCTGCGCCGCGACAACGCCAACACTGGCGGCGCCTACTCCACCAGTCGCCACACCGACACAATGCTCGCCAATGCGCGCATCGCACTGGCCGACTTCCTCCACTGCGCCGACGACGAAATCGTCTTCGGCCCCAACATGACCACGCTGACTTACGCGATGTCCCGCGCCATCGGCCGCGACCTCGGCCCTGATGACGAAATCCTGGTTACGCGCCTCGACCACGACGCCAACGTTTCCCCCTGGCTCGCGCTCGAAGAAAAAGGCGTCACCATCCGCTGGGCGGAAATTCATAAAGAAGACTGCACGCTCGATGTCGAGGACCTCGCCGCCAAGCTCAATGCAAAAACGAAGCTCGTCGCCATCGGTTATGCCTCCAACGCCGTCGGCACCATCAATCCGGTAAAAGAAATTGTTCGGCTGGCGCACTCGCATGGCGCGCTCGCCTACGTTGACGCCGTACACTACGGCCCGCATGGCCTCATCGACGTGCAAGATCTCGATTGCGATTTCCTCGCCTGCTCCACCTACAAATTTTTCGGCCCGCACATGGGAGTTCTCTTCGGCAAGCGCGAGCATCTCGCCCGCCTGCGTCCCTATAAAGTCCGCCCGCTCACCGACGCCGTCCCCAACCGCTGGGAGTGGGGCACGCTCAACCACGAATGCATCGCCGGCATAACCGCCTGCGTGGACTACACCGCCGACCTCGGCCGCCGCGCTTATCCCGAAGCCAGTACGCGCCGTGCAGCAATCGTCGCGGCTTTTGAAGCCATTCGTCGCCACGAACGCGGACTCATGGAGCGCCTCATCGAAGGCATCTCACAAATCCCGCAACTGAAAATCTACGGCATCACTGACCCATCATGCTTCGCCTGGCGTTGCCCCACACTTGCAGTGCGCGCCGTAAACCAAAATGAGGGAACCACCCCGCTGGCCCTCGCCACCAAACTCGGCGACCACGGCTTCTTCACCTGGGACGGAAACTACTACGCCCTGAATCTCACCGAACATCTCGACGTAGAAAAATCTGGCGGCTTCCTTCGCATCGGCCTCGTCCACTACAACACCGCGGAAGAAGTAGACCGCCTGCTGCAGGTGCTAAGAGAAATCCTGTAGTAGGGATTCTGCAACAGGAAGGCAAAAACAAAACAGCCTGGGATGTACTCCCAGGCCTGGTAGGCAGCGCCGACAAGCGCCAATTTATTTAGAAATGAGCGCGACCGAGGCGGCTTTTACGGCCACCGCTTCGCAGTATCATCCCAACCAGCGGCCCGCACGGGCTGCGCCGAGGGTACCACCGGGGGCGCCGGTATACGAATCGGTTGCTGCGGTCCGTTCACCGCCGTCGGCAACGCCGATTTCGCCATTTCTGAGTTCATTTCTTTTTCTTCGGACAGCAAGGGAGCCACCAGCCGCAACGCTTCCACTTCTTTTTCCAGCCGGGTCAGCTCCATCTCTTTCTGTCGCAGGACTTCGTATACATTCTTCATAAACAGGGCACCTGTGAGTCAATTGTAGGGTTCAGCACCATTTCTCGAAACTCTAGCAGACTTACACCTGTTGTCAAGGGCTTACGCCCTGGCTGCCAAGATTCCGGGCGGAATACCCGTGCTCCAGGCGCTTCTCTTGCATCAGGGCAAGCCAGATCCCTTGCCCAGTGCGGCATTTAACCGATATCCACAGCTCGCTTCACGCCCTTGAAAACGCTCCCCGCCCGCCACTCCCCGTCCGCAATCCCGAAAAGCCACGCCCCGCCTGCCTTCTGCGCGATTTTGTGTTCGCTGTTGCACTAAATCCTGTCACCCTCCTGTGGACGCCGTGCACTCGACTGAAAACAAACAGGATAAACACGCACACTTTTTATTGACTTAAAAACTACAAAGAGTACAACAAGATCGTTCTTTGACAGTTTCTTAAGTTTTTCCGGTTGGTGCGGCGTCCGGGGCTCAAGCTGAGTCACCCTCGCATTGAAAAATGACGAGGGAAGGCCAGTAAGGGTCTATAGCAAAGCGCTGGTCGAGGAGAACGGGAAACCCAGTCGAAGGCAGGATAGAGTTCCGAGGCGTTGGGTAGGTTTTTCCGGTTGGCGGTAAGCCCGGAGCCCGAGCGAAGATCGCGCGCAGCCCCCGCAAGGGACGCTACGCAGCAGGTCGAGCAAGGGTCTAACGCGAGCTACTGGCCGAGACGAATGGACCCAACACCACCTCGGAACTCTTAATTTTTTGTATCGCCCCTCGATCCCTTCTACGACACATCTACTTGGCGCTGCGACTTGGGCACCGATTTTAGGAAGCCGCAGGAAGAGCCGCAGTTGCTGCGGCTCACCTGAGACGCACACAGGACTCGGATCACTCAACCGAAATGCGTTCCCCTGTGACACTGCCGGGTACCTCCATGACGAAGTTGCCGGAAGGGTCATAGAAATCCAGGGTGAAAGAGCCGCTGTGCGTATTGCCGCCTTGCCCTACGTTCACCGTTTCACTGAGGTGGATTGTTCCCATGAAATTTCCGCTCGCGTCATAGTTCCACACGCGGTGAGTGAGCTTGAAAGCGCCGTGCGGTGCGTGCTTCCACACCCCCAGGCAGACGCTCCCCCCTCTCGGATCAACATTCGGGTTGTGAACCTCAGTCCCCCCGGCATTCCATA
>JAUTWY010000492.1 GCA_030838305.1 Acidobacteriaceae bacterium | reverse complement strand
CGACGATCTGCGTCCACATGTGGAGCGTGGCGTAAGTATCCTGCCATGCCTCTAGAGGTAACTCGGGCCAGGAGTTCTGATTTGCGTCGTAGGCGTGAGCGGCCATCGGGAACCTCGCTTCGATCAGGAAATGGTACCACCCTGGCCTTCGATTCTTAGTGCGCGGCTTATTTGACTGTTTCCATCTCTCTTTGGGTGGCGCGGCGCTTCCAGCGCTGCGATTAGGGGACCGCCAGGATCGGGCTTTAGCCCCTGAGGCACTTGCCGCCGCCACTACTTCTTTTTCGGCGGTAGATATTTCTTCGCAATCGACGCAACAACCACATAATTCGGATCAACCATCTCGTTGAGGTGAACCTTCCCAACTTTCGAGAGCAGTTCATAAGCATCGAGATCCGACAAACCGTAGTCCTTATGGATCCAGTGCACGAGTTCGGTGTATGCAATGCGCACCGCGTCGTCGAGCGGACGGTAGGCTCCTACGGTCATGATGGCGTCCTCGTTCTCAAACTGCGGCCAGGAGATGCTGCGGCTTTTGATCACGCTCAATTGCACGCGGGCCTTCAGCGGCACTTCAACGGCGCTGCCCGCTATTTCGCCGTCTCCCATGGCCGCGTGGCCATCGCCGATGTAGAAAAGGCCTCCCTTCACGTTCACGGGGAAATAAACCGTGTTGCCCACGCTGGCTTCGGGCGAATCCATGTTGCCGCCGAATTCGGCGGGGACGATCGAACTGCGAGCTTCACCCTCCGCGGGAGCAACTCCGATGCAACCAAAGAAAGGATGCACTGGAATCTTCACCGAGAAATCGGAATCGAGCGCCTTGAAGGTAGCGGTGTTCGCCGCATGATCGATGTGATAAAACCAGACGCGCTCCGGCAGCGGCGGCTCGAGAACAGGCGTGTAATGCGTTCCGTTCAGCGCTCCGAAGCCGGGAGAGAAAGAACCCACGCCAGTGTCGCCATCGACTTGCAGGTCGAGAATTTTGACGGCCAGCGTGTCCCCGGGCTCGGCGCCTTCGACGAAGAATGGCCCGGTCAGCGGATTGTCGCCCTTTACCATGCTGAGTGTGTCCCCGGGCTTCTTCAACACGTTGCCGAAGCAGTCGAGCGTATTGGTATCCAGAATGTCGCCGGACTTCAGGTGCGCGACCGGCTCGGCGGTCGCGAACAGGTACTTCACGTTGGCGTTGGTGGCGGTGTAGTGGACAGTATTTTGAGCGAACCCGGGCAGGCTTGCGGTCCAACACAGGATCAGAGCGGAAAGCGTAGAACGCACAGGGTCCTCCAAGGATTTGAAATCTTGGGACGCATGATTGTCGCATGATTTATCAGAGAACGCGGCCCCGCAGGATTAATCCAGCCACAGCGGCCAGCGCGATGACCAGCGGTTC
This sequence comes from Acidobacteriaceae bacterium, assembly GCA_030838305.1. GTDB lineage: Bacteria > Acidobacteriota > Terriglobia > Terriglobales > Acidobacteriaceae > Sulfotelmatobacter. Next base: position 1,481 of record JAUTWY010000492.1, on the reverse strand, counting down.
CGGCACCTTCCATTTAAACAACACTGCCAGTGTGATGAGAGCAATCAGAAGCGTGGGCCAGTCGTAAATCGAGCGGCGAGCCAGAACCACCACGGAGCCCGCAATCGCTCCGGTGGCAGCGGCGGTTACGCCGCGGACGAATGCATTTAGTTGCGGATTTTTCGCCCAACGCTTGTAGGAAGGCGCCAGCAGTACGACCATCGCATAGACGGGAAGAAAAACTCCGAGCGCTGCCGCGGTGCCGCCCGCGACTCCGGCCACAACGTATCCAGATGAAGGCTACGGTGATGACGACTGGGCCGGGAGTGATCATGGCGACCGCAAGAGCAATCACGCCTCCGGCAACGACCAGCCAGATGATCTCGCGCGAAGTCCACGCAGTGGAGATGGCGAGCACCAGAAAAAGTCCCCACAGCAAATATGGACGAAAGCGGCCCATGAGCCGAGAGCCAAGCCTGCCTTGATAGCGACATCGCCAAGCGTGACGTGCAGATCTTTGCGGGGCATGGCGAAGCGTATGACATCTCCGGGCTGCATTTGCCCGGGACGTCCCATCGCATCTTCCACCGGTTTCCATTTTGGGTCGGGAGCTGTCTGCGCTCGCCCACTCGCAGCGACCCCGAGGACGACTGCCATAAGAACCGCAAGACTTGGGATGATTGCCATTTTTTTTGTAGTTTGGTCCCGCAACGAGACGAGAGCTGATCGATATGTGGTCATTGAAGTTCTCCTTACCGTTGGAATTCGAAATATTGGCGAACCAAGGAATCGAGTCCGGTTACCCCAGGCAGGGTCACGCTGTTCATTGCAGGCACTGCCAAGTTTTTTATATCAATAAAACGAACAGGGTATGTCAAACGGGGAATTCAGGCCCGCCGGCGCGCATAGAAGCGGCGAACCTTCTCGCGATTGCCGCACTGCTTCATGCTGCACCAGCGGCGATGGTGATTCTTGCTGGTGTCGAGAAAGAGCCACTGGCAAGCGGGCGAGGAGCAGGCACGCACCAATGCCAGATCAGGGGATGCGAGCAAATCCGCCGCTGCGCCTGCGATCGGCCAGCGCAGGCTGCCCGGCGAAGTCAGAAAATCGAAGCGCCACTCGAAGCATCTGTTAACCTGCACCAGCCGCGCCTGCCCAGCGGCCTCTTGAATATATCCATTCAGAATCCCCAGGGCGGCAACGGGGACACTGTTCCTGTTCACGATAGCCGAAAAAACTTGGTGCATGGCCTCGCGCAAGTCAATCGCTTTGCGCAGTGCTTCCTGCATTTCTTCAGGAGCAACGTGACTGTGCTCGAAGAGATAGCCGGCCGTACCCGCGTCAAGCAGCCCGCTGTCCTCGCCGAATCGCACGAGGTCTGTGTAGCGCGTGAGCAACTCCTTCGGATCGGCGCTGGGACGGTCATCAAGGGTGTTAATGAAATCGAGGCAAACATTCCCCGCAATCAGTTCGAAGCGTGGCGTTCGTTGTCTCGGTCTCTC
>JAUTWY010000487.1 GCA_030838305.1 Acidobacteriaceae bacterium | reverse complement strand
GAGAGACGAGGCTGCGCAAATCGTATATCGAGGCGTTGGCGGGAAGCGTGTCCTCTGACCTGAGCCGGTTGCGGGTGCTGGTGGACTGCGCTAATGGAGCGGCTACGGCGGAGGCTCCGGAATTGTTTCGTAGCCTGAGAATCCAGGCAACGTTTACGTGTGTGACGCCCGACGGCAAAAACATCAACGAGGGATGCGGGGCGTTGCATCCCGAAACGTTGGGCAAGGCGGTGGCTTCGTCCGGCGGCAAACTTGATCTGGGCGTTACCTTTGACGGCGACGCGGACCGCGCATTGTTTTGCGATGGCGAGGGGCGCGTGGTGAATGGCGACGGCGTCCTGCTGATGACAGCGCGTGACTTGGAGGCCCGAGGGAAATTGGCGAGGTCCACGGTGGTGGCGACCACCATGTCGAACATGGGAGTTGAGATCGCGCTGAAGAAGTCGGGCATTCGCATGCTGCGGGCGAATGTGGGGGATAAATATGTTCTCGAGGAAATGCTGAAGACAGGGGCGACTTTAGGCGGAGAGCAGTCGGGTCACATTATTTTTCGCGATGGCGATGCAACCACGGGCGATGGTCTGCTGACCGCGCTGCGAGTGATGGACGTGATTGTGCGCAGCGGGCGGTCGTTGGCGGAACTGGTGGGCGACCTGACAGTGTTTCCGCAGAAAATTCAGAATGTGCGGGTGCGGGAGAAGATTCCGTTTGCGCAGGTGCCAGAGGTGCAACGGGCGATTGAGGCTGCTGAGCGAGAACTGAATGGCAATGGGCGCGTTGTGGTGCGCTATTCAGGCACCGAGGCGCTGGCGCGGGTGATGGTAGAGGCGGAGTCAGAAGAGAGGATGCGAGCGCTGACGGCGGGGATTGCGGGGGAAATTCAGAAGGCACTCGGGTTGTAGGTGAGTACTCGTCCAATTCCAACCAAGGACGGGCGATCGGCGACTGCCATCACCGAGCGCGGAGCAACTTTTTACGTGATGTCGCTCTGCTTCGGACGCTTTGCAACGGACTTTGGCCCTGCAGTATTTCTTCCAGCAGCGTCAGGTGTGTTCTGTATCGAACGAAGCGAAAACATCCCGTACAATTTGGCGGTGCCATCTTCAACTGAAGCTAGCATCGAGGAAATTATCGCCAAGATTCGCGACCTTTGCGGCAGGCCATTTAGCCTGGAAGCTGAGGCAGAGCTTAGGAAGCTGGCGCGGGACCTTCGGCACGCTATTAAACAGCATGTACGCATGGCAAAAAGTTCATTAAGCGTAAAGGGGGCAGCGATCAACGAGCACGACCCCGACGCGGAGAAGAAGTAGCCACCTTTCCCAAGACTTTTCTTCGCAGCCTAACCCGCCAGTCCAACGATGGTAATGACACTTTTGTACTCCCTCCCTGCCCCTTAGGGTCTTTCTATCTTCCCCGGGCCGAGCCACAATAAACTTTCGTACTGGTAATTGGCTCCGGTCATGGAAAAAGCGTTCGCTACGGCCCTCGCACCCGCTGCTACTGGTAAGAAGGCGACAGCTCGGGTGGCTCTGGTCGACCTGAAAGAGTCTTCCCGATTTCTACTCACCGAGTGTTTCCGGCAGTTTGGGATTGAGACCGTGCTGGTGTCGTCGGGGGCAGTGGAACGCCTTCGGCAGGAGAAATTCGAAGCCTGCGTTTTGAAGCTTGGCCCCGGCGCCGATAAAGTGATGGAGGCAGCCCGCACTTCGCCATCAAACAAACGGCTTGTGCTCTATGCGGTCGGCGGCACCGCGCAAGACACCATACGCTATTCCAAGTACGGTATTAATGCCATGTTCCAGGAGCCTCTGGAGCGTCCCGCGGCGATGAAACTGGTTCGCGCGACGCACATGCTGGTGCTCCACGAATTCCGGCGGTACGCGCGTATCCCCATCATGACCGACGTGACAGTGGTGAGCAACGACGGCCACCGCCTCAGCGCTTCCAGCACGGATGTCAGCTCCGGAGGCATGTCATGTAAGAGCTCGGAAGATATGCCGTCGGGAACGAATGTGGAGATTTCCTTTTCGTTGCTCACTCTGCCTCGGGTCACCGTCCGGGGAGTGGTCACCTGGCGCAAGACGAAGTCCTTTGGAGTGCGCTTTGATGCCTCCGATGAACGCCGGCAGAAAATCAAGACGTGGATCGACGCTTACCTGGAAAACTAGGGTCCCAAGCAACGGCCCAATATTTAGCGCGCGCCTCGCTTTGCTTGGCGCGACAGCCGAGGCGGCTGTCGCCACGTGATTCCAATTCAACCTTCCCGTTACAATAGCTTCGTGCCGGAAGCAGCCACCCCCGAAACGACCGCCACAAATACCACTCCCACCCCCCATCGCTTCACCCTCCGCCAGCGCATCGTGCTGCGCATGATCATCACTGTTGGATACTGGTTCATCCGCCTCATGGGCCCAACCTTGCGAGTATGCGTTTCGTGTGAAGAAGGTGCGCAGCAAAGCGTCGAACAGCGGCCGGTGATCGCCTCTTTCTGGCACGCCTGCCTCATTCCCGCGACCTATGTATGCCGCAATTTTGGCATCCGCGTAATGAGCAGCAACAGCTACGACGGCGAGTACATGGGGCGCATCATCCGCAAATTCGGATTCGTCGCCGTCAAAGGCTCCAGCAGCCGCAACGCCGTGCGCGCCCTGCTCGGCCTGCGCCGTGCTTTGCAGGAAGGATGGACCGTTGCCTTTAGCCTGGACGGCCCACGCGGTCCGCGCTACAAAGTCAAGCCCGGACCGGTCGCGCTGGCGCGATCTTCGGGAGTTCCGCTAAGCATGTTTCATATGGCGGTCGAACGGGCCTGGGTGCTGAACACTTGGGACCGGCTGATCATCCCCAAGCCGTTTTCCCCCGTCCTGATGCGCTTCGGAAAACTCATCGTAGTTCCCGCGGACGCAAGCGAAGAAGACTTGGAACATTATCAAGAGCAGTTGCAAGGTTCACTCGACCGCGTGTGCGAGTTCGCCGAGAGCAATGTCCACAAAGTCGGTTCGCCTGAATTTCCCTACGGAGCGTAAGATTGCTCGAGGTCTGGAGGGTTCGCGATGACCACGATGACGGCCTCCTATACTGCCAGGAATATTAGTCCAATGCTGGCGGTTGCTGACATGGAACAGACTCTCGCTTTCTATCACGACGTGCTCGGCTTTAACGCCAGGATGAAGTCTTCCGAATATTCCATCGTGGACCGAGACGGGCAGACCATTCACTTCATGAAGGCGGCGTCCGAAGAAGTTATGAAGTGTGTTCGCGGACACACCGAGATCTACCTCGAAGTCTCCAGCATTGGCTCGCTGTGGGAGCATGTGAAGACGTTTAAAGACCGCTACAGAATCCGGGATTTATTTGAAAGGGACTACGGCATGACCGAGTTCCATGTAGAGGATCCAAACGGCTGCCTGGTGTTTGTCGGAGAGCCCACAGCCGGGCGAAACCAGGTTTCGGAAACTTGATGTTGGCCTACTGCGATTTGACTTATGGGCAAGCTGCCCGGTAAATTCCTTTCACCAGTATTTTCCGTTCCTTGAAATGTCCTTCGGTTTGCGCGTCTTTGCCTTGTGGCGAAGACAGGGAAGCGGGTGCAATTCCCGCGCTGCCGCGCAACTGTGAGCGAGAAAATCGCAGCCGGTCACTGGGAGAGTTCCCGGGAAGGCCGTCTGCAAAAGCCGAATGTTCTGAACCCGAAGGGTTCAGCATTCTTACTCGCAAAGCCAGGAGACCGGCGTGAACCGTCCACCTTAACCTCTTTCGCGTGAAAAGGAGGATGGTTATGCGCGCATTTCGCGCTTCGTTTTTAATTTTCTTTGCTCTTGCGGCAGCATCCGCTGCTGAGCTCAAAGTAAGAGTTATCGATCCCCAATCTGCCGCCGTCGCCGGTGCCCAGGTTTCCCTGCTCAACAACAACGGAACGGTTCTGCACGCTACCATCTCCAAAGGAGATGGTAGTACCTCATTCGGAAACGTGCCCAACGGCGAGTACCAAGTGCAGGTTCTGGCGGCCGGGTTTGCCCGCCTCATCATCAGCGTGACGGCCCCGCGCGCCGATCCGATCACTGCCCAACTGGAGATAGCCTCAGCCTCGGAAGTCGTCGTAGTAACTGCCACGCGCACCCCCGTGCCGGCGGCGGAATCTGGCGCCAGCGTATCGCTACTGGACGCTGCCCAACTCCAGGTCATGCAGCCGATCGATGCCTCCGATGCGATCCGGTTCCTACCCGGAGCGGTGGTGGACACATCCGGTCAACGGGGGGGCTTAGCCTCCTTGTTTGTGCGCGGTGGAGATTCCCGTTACAACAAAGTGCTGATCGACAGTGTGCCGGTCAACGATTCGGGAGGCACAATGGATTTCGGCGTTGTCCCGTTGTCTGAGGTTTCCCGGATCGAGTTCGCTCGCGGCGCCCAGAGCACGCTCTATGGTTCTGACGCCATGACCAGTGTCGTGCAGACCTTCAGCCAGACGGGAAATACTCGAACTCCTGAATTGCGTTTTGGCGGCGATGGCGGAAACTTCGATACCGCTCATGGTTTTGCCAGCGTTTCGGGAGCTCGCGATCGGTGGGACTTCAATTTTTTCGGAGAACAGTTCAACAGTGCTGGGAAAGGCCCCAACGACGACTACTCAAACTCGCTGCAAGGGGCGAATATTGGCCTGCAGATCAACCGCAGCGCTTTACTTCGGGTGCGTGCACGGCATGCCAACAGCCACACCGGCGTCCAAGGCGAATGGGACTTCAACAACCAGCCGCTGCTTCCCCCCGATGCCGATCAGCAGGCCCGAACGAATGACCTTTTAGGGAGTGCCGAATTAACCCTGAGCGGTCGCTCCGGCTGGCAGCACCGCCTAGTCGGCTTTGAATACAACCACAGGAGGGAAAACGAAGATACCGTTCCCGACCGCGGCTGCGATTTGGCGAACTTTATCTTCCTCGACTGCCCTTTCCACGCGGTGGATCACTTCAACCGCGCCGGATTTGATTATCAGGGCGACTATGCCGAGCGCCGCTGGACTCACACTACTCTCGGTTATGAGTTCGAAGACGAGAATGCCTTCGTCGGCGACACCACCGCCCCGCCTGTCCTTCACGGCTTGCGCCGCAACCACGCGGTCTACGCCCAGCAGGTAATGCAGCTCAAGAGATTGTCTGTAGTAGCCGGAGGCCGCTTCGTTCACAACGAAACCTTCGGCAACAAATTTGTGCCCAGAGTGGCGTCGAGTTATCTGGCGCTGCGCGGTGGCCAATTCTTTTCCGGAACGCGGCTGCGATTTTCCTACGCCACCGGCATCAAAGAGGCACGCTTCGAAGAGTCGTTTGCCACGGGGCCCGGGATCGTTCCCAACCCCCATCTGAAAGCGGAAGAAAACCGGGCCTTCGAAACTGGGATCGAGCAGTCATTCCTGTCGGGAAGGTACGCGTTCTCCGCAATCTATTTCAACAACCTGTTCCGTAATCAGATAGATTTTGCCATCATCGACCCAACGACATTCACGGGCGAATACGAGAACATTGACAAATCTTTCGCGCAAGGGGCAGAGGTAGAGTTCCGCGGCCATGTATTCCGCCAGTTATCTCTCGACGCTGCTTACAACTATGCCTCTACTCAGATTCTCGAGCAGCCCTTTGCCTTCGATCCGCAGCACGAGCCGGGAAATCCATTGATACGTCGCCCCAAGCATTCAGGAAGCCTATTGCTCTCCTACTTGGGTAGCCGCTGGGGGGCGAACTTGGGTGGCAGCTTCGTCGGACGCAGGCCCGACTCTGATTTCTTCGTCCTGCCAACCCCTGTGGATCATGCGGCGGGCTATGCGCGAGTGGATCTCGGCGGCTGGTACGCCATCAACCGCCACATCACAGCCTATGCCAACGTCGAGAACGCCCTCGACCGGCGCTATAACGAGGTGGTTGGCTATCCTGCACTACCCATCAACTTCCGTGCCGGATTTCGATTTCGTGTTGGAGGCGAATAGATTAGGGAGTGATTTATTCCAGGAGCCTCGCTGCGCGACGCGGACAGCCGAGGGCGGCTGTCCCCACATGTTTCTCCGTCAGCTGACTTTTTCTGGTGGTCTGGCCATGGCGATCGGCATCGAGGCAGCCATCTTGCCGCCGAAATATTTCGTCCGCGCCAATAGGAGTTTTTCGATGTCAACCCCGGTGAGCGGCTGCTGCCGGCCCAGCAGATGTGTGACCAGCGCAATCTGCGCGAAGTGTTCGACGGTTTCCATCTTCATGTAGGCGTGCTCGATCGTATCTCCGTAAGCAACCACGCCGTGATTCGACATCAAAATGGCATCGTAGTGAGGTACATAGGGCTCGAGCGTCTTGGCCAATTCCGAGGTTCCCGGCGTGCCGTAGCGCGCCAGCGGAATGCATCCCAAGCCCATCACCACTTCACAAACCAGCGGCTCGGTGAGCGCCATGCCGGCTGCGGCGAATCCGGTCGCGGTCGGAGGATGCGCATGCACTATAGCCTGAATATCGGGCCGCATGCGGTAGATCAAAACGTGCATTCCGATCTCGCTGGTCACGTTCCGCCGGCCTGCGACCCGCGTGCCTTCGCGGTCCACGATCACCATATCCCGGGCCCGCATGGCTCCCTTGCTAACACATGTAGGGGTGACTAGTATCCGCTCACTATCCAGACGGACCGACAAATTTCCGTCCATCGCCGCTACAAACCCGCGCTCGTGCAGCATGCGGCCGTAGCGAACAATTTCTTCCCTGTATTTTCGTTCTGCGGACATGGAAATTCTCTTTCAGGGGAGTGGCGAAAAGCGGCTAAATCTACAGCACCCGCATAGTATCGCACCTGACGCGAGCAAGACAAACAAATTTACCAAAAAAAGACAGAATATTAGACGGGCTCGCCCAAAAAACTGGATGCCCTCCTGCTGTACCCTGACAGTGTGTTGGTTTCGGAATTCCATTTTCCTCTTCCCGACGAACTCATTGCCCAGGAGCCGCTGGCTGACCGCGAGGGCTCGCGCATGTTGCATCTGGAGCGAAGCAGCGGCCTCCATTCCGATCGCGGCTTCCGCGACTTCCCGGCTTTACTTCAACCCGGCAATTTGCTGGTATTCAACAATACCCGCGTCTTTCCCGCCCGGCTGTACGGCCGCCGCGAAGGCGCGCGGGCTCACGCTATCAGCCAGCGTAATCCCGCGGCGCGCGATTTTCTCCAGGGCCGCATTGAGGTTTTGCTCACCCGCCAACTCACCGCCGAGCCTAACGATTGGGAATGCCTGGTTCGTCCCGGCCGCAAGATTGGCGTAGAGGAACGGTTGTTCTTCGGTGAACACGATGAGTTGCAGGCCGAAGTTCTCAGCCGAGGGGAATTCGGCGAACGCCGCATTCGCTTCCAACCGGTTGACGATTTCCATGCCGTTCTCGATCGCATCGGACACGTGCCCCTCCCGCCCTACATCTCGCGTCAGGATTCGTCCCGCGACCGCGAACGCTATCAAACCGTCTATGCGCAGCAGCGGGGTTCGGTAGCCGCCCCCACGGCCGGACTTCATTTCACTCCGGAGATCCTCGATCGCATTCGCCAGCGCGGGGTCGAGACGGCCGACATCACACTGCATGTCGGACTGGGAACTTTTCAGCCGGTTCGCGTGGAGCGCGTTGAGGATCACCAAATCCACTCCGAGGCTTATTCCATTTCTGCCAGCGCAGCCGCTGCCATCAATCAGGCTCGCCGCGATGCGCGTCGCATCATTGCCGTGGGCACTACAACCGTTCGCACTCTTGAGCATGCGGTGCGGAGCGGCGCAGGCAAAATCGTTCCGGGCGCCGCTACCTCGGACCTCTTTGTCTACCCAGGTTTCGAATTCCAAGTAGTGAAGGCAATGCTCACCAATTTCCACCTGCCGCAATCCACGCTGCTGATGATGGTCTGCGCCTTCGGCGGACGCGAGAACCTTCTCCGTGCCTACAAACACGCGGTTTCCGCGCGCTACCGCTTCTATTCTTATGGAGATTGCATGTTCATCGAATAAGAGCGCACCCCCTGTGCCCCTCGGCGCCGTGGGTTTCCGTTTTCTCAGCCCGGATGAAGCGCTATACTCTGTGGGAGCACCCCATGACCACAGCCGTAAAACCAGTTCCAATCCACGATTTCGTAAACCAACTCCGCAAGTTTCCCGAACCCGCCTTCGACGAAACCGAGCAGCTCCGCAGATTCCTGCAAGACTCTCCCGTGGATCCTGACTCGCTCGCCCCCTACCTCACCTGGGACCGGCAGCACTACACGCGCAACCTGATCGATAAGACTTCTCTCTACGAACTTCTCGCCATCTGCTGGGAGGTCGGCCAGGCCAGTTCCGTCCACAACCACCGCGACCAGAACTGCTGGATGGCCGTCCCCATCGGTCGTCTGCAGGTGGAGAATTTTCACGTGGTGCATCAGGACATCAGCGCTGGCACGTGCAGCATCAAGTCAACCGAAACGGTTGAGATGAACATATTCCAGCCCTGCGCAGTTGACCCGCTGGCGCCGGTCCACCGGGTTCTAAATCCACGCGACTTTAACCAGCGGGCAGTCAGCCTGCACGTATATTCGCGACCTTTCGATACCTGCGTCGTGTATTCCGCCGAGCAGGGTACCTGCGGCGAAATCGGCCTGCACTACACCACCGAGTACGGCAAACCCAGCAAGTAGATCAGGCAGGAAGGCTAGCCGGAACGAGGCTTCAATAACCGGGAAGAGCGGCGATCCGGCTGCTAAACTATTGGCTTGCCCCCGAGAAAAAAAACACCGAATCCTGACTTCAGCAACGCGGCTGTCGCTACGGCTGAAAGGCCTGCTCCTGTCCTAGGAAAAAGCGGCTCCGGCAAACCCCGCATCTACCTGATCGACACTATGAGCTTCATCTTCCGCGCCTATCACGCGATGGCGCGGCAGCGTTCGATGTCAACCAAATCCGGGCTGCCTACGGCCGCCGTCTACGTTTTCGTCAACATGCTGCGCAAGCTGCGCGATGATTTCTCTCCCGCGTATCTTGCTGCCGTCTTCGACGTCGCTGCTAAGACATTTCGGGATACCCAAGCCGAAGCGATCACCAGCGTTCGCAAGTTCGATATCAAAACCCAGACCTTCACCGAGATCGAATACAAAGGATACAAAGCCAACCGCGCCGCCATGCCCGAGGATCTGGCGCAACAGATTCCTTACATCCGCCGCGCTCTCGAGGCCTACCGCATCCCCATTCTCGAACTCGCGGGCTTCGAGGCCGATGATGTGATTGGCACGCTCGCCCGGAAAGCCGCCGCTGCGAATTATTGCGTGTATGTCGTTTCCAGCGACAAAGACATGATGCAGCTCGTCAATGATGATGTTCAGATCCTGAATCCGCCTAAAGACAATCTGATCTGCGACGCTGCCAAGGTGGAAGAAATTCTGGGCGTGCCGCCCGAGCGCGTCATTGACATCATGGCCCTGCGCGGCGATAGCATCGACAATATTCCCGGCGCTCCTGGCATCGGCGAAAAAGGCTCCGTGGAAATCATCAAGCGCTTTGGCAGCGTCGAGCAGGCTCTCGACCGCGCTGCCGAAGTCGAAAAAAAGACTTACCGGGAGTCGCTGCTGAACAATCGCGACATTATTCTCTTCAGCAAGAGCATGGCGACCATCGACACGAATGTTCCCGTGGAGTTCAAAGTGGAAGTGATGCGCGCGGGCGAGCCGGATGTTGACAATCTTCGCCAGCTTTTCACGGAACTCGAATTCACGTCGCTGCTGAAGGAAGTACTGCCGACCGTGCAGGTTGCCCAAGCTCACTACGAAGAAGCGAATTCCGCGGCCACCGTTGAGAAGGTTCTGAATGCCGTCTCTGAAGAAAACGTTCTTGCCGTAGCGGTAGAAGCGGAAGCAGCCGAATCACTCGAAGCCAGCGAAGAAGAGATCATCGAAGAAGGACCGCAGGAAGCGATGCTCCCGCTAACTGCGGGTTCTTCGGAACCGCGGCCTGAGCCCTCCGCCCGCCGCATCGCAATCTCATCCGCCGCCGGATTCGCCACAACCGTCAAACTCGATTCCGCTGGCGCGGCCGTCAAGCTGCGTTCCGTCTTGACCAGCAATACTACGTCCAAGTCAGTTCACGACTACAAGACCGCAATTCACGCGCTTGACCCTCAAGGCATCCATCTCCAGGGAATTCAGCACGATCCGATGCTGTATTCCTACCTGCTTGATCCCACATATTCTTCGCACCGCCTGGCAGACGTGGCTCTCCGCAGGTTCAATCTCAAGCTCAGTGGCGAGCTTGCCGAAGCCGCAGACGTTACCGGAAGGTTGACTACTGTTTTCCGCGAGGAAATCAAGCAGGCAGGACTCACGAAGCTGTACGAAGAGATCGATCTCCCACTGGTTCCGGTTCTCGCCCGCATGGAGCAAGCGGGAGTCAAAATCGACACCGCCGCGCTGGCAAAAATGTCGACGGAACTGGAACGTGAGATCGCCGTTCAAGAAGAAGCAATTCACCAGATCGCCGGAGCGGAATTCAATGTTGGTTCTCCGCGCCAGCTCGGCGACGTTCTCTTCAACAAGCTGAATCTTCCCAAGCCGGTGAAGTACGGCAAGGGCCGCACTATCTCCACCGCGGTCGATGTCCTCGAAACTCTCGCCGAGGATCATCCGATCGCGCGCATGGTCCTCGATTACCGTCAGCTCACCAAGCTAAAGTCCACTTACGTCGATACGCTACCCGCGCTGATTAGTCGCAGGACGGGCCGTGTACACACAACGTTCGGCCAAACCGGAACCGCCACCGGACGCCTATCCTCTGCGAATCCAAATCTGCAAAACATTCCCATACGGACCGAACTCGGACGCGGCATTCGCGCCGCCTTTATCGCCGAGCCCGGCCACGTCCTGCTCACTGCCGATTATTCGCAGATTGAGCTCCGCCTGCTCGCCCACTTCTCGCGCGATCCGTTGCTGGTCGAGGCCTATCGACGCGGCGACGACATCCATACCCTCACTGCCTCGCAAGTGTTCGGTGTCCCGCCTTTGATGGTCACGCCCGACCATCGCCGCCAGGCGAAAGTCGTGAACTTCGGCATCGTCTACGGCCTTTCGCCCTTCGGTCTGTCCCAAAATCTCGGCATCGAGCCCGCCGAAGCCAAACAATTTATCGCAAACTATTTCGAGAAATATGCCGGCGTCCGCGCCTTCATCGATAAGACGCTGGAGGAAGCGCGACGCGACCTGAAAGTAAAAACCCTCCACGGCCGCATTCGCCCCATCCCCGATATCAATAGCAAAAATTTCACGCAGCGCGGCTTCGCCGAGCGGACCGCCGTGAATACTCCGCTGCAAGGCACCGCCGCCGACCTGATCAAAATAGCGATGATCCGCATCGACGCTGCGTTGCAGGAACGCGGACTGAAGTCAAGAATGACTCTGCAAGTCCACGACGAGCTAGTCTTTGAAGTGCCGGAAAAAGAAGTGGACACAATGCAATCGCTGGTGCGGGAGCAGATGGAAAGAGTCCAACCGCTCGCGGTACCGCTGCTGGTGGAAATGGGAGTCGGCCCTAACTGGCGTGATTTGGCGTAGAGCGTCCGCGCGGGAGTGCCCCTCAGCAATAGAAGCTCTCTATGTTATACTAAAGTATAACTAAGGGAGAACCTTCAATGCACACCACCAGCCTGCGCAAGGTCGGCGGCTCGGTCATGCTGGCCGTCCCGCCCGCTCTTCTGGACATCCTCCAATTGCAGCCGGGGGCCAAGGTCGGCATCGCGATTGAAAGCGGCCGTCTCATAGTGGAAGCGCGGCCGCGGCCACGGTATACCCTGGACGAACTGCTGGCCCAATGCGATCCCAAGGCGCGTCGCTCGAAACCACGCTCGAAACGAGAACGAGAATGGCTCGACAGCAAGCCCGTCGGCGGCGAACTCGTCTGATGGAAGGTGTAATGAAGCGCGGCGAAATATGGCTTGTCAATCTCGATCCTACTGCCGGGCACGAGCAAAAGGGCCGCCGGCCGGTCCTGATCGTTTCTCCGGAGCCTTTCAACCGAGTCACCAGAGTCCCCGTAGTTCTGCCGATTACGAGCGGCGGTAATTTCGTGCGCACAGCCGCTTTCGCAGTGCCATTGACGGGAGCAGGAACGAAGACAACCGGGATTGTTCGCTGCGATCAGCCCCGCGCTCTCGATCTCGCCTCACGCGGCTCCAGGAAACTGGAAACCATTCCGGACGCGATTATGAACGAGGTCCTAGCGAGGATAGCGCCGATATTCGAGTGAACGATATTCGCTCCTAATGCCAACGTCCTGCGCCCGGGAATTAAGCGCGCCTACCGCGGCCACAACCACCCGAACGTGCCCGCAGTCAGCAGCGCATAGATCAGGCCATCGACGACGTGTTTGAAGGTCACGCCCCACGTCTGCCCTTTCCAGATCGAGTCTTGAAGCTGCCCCACACCATAGGCCAGGAAAGCCGCAAGGCCTGTCAGGTGGAAGACCACAAGGTAGCGAGTCCCCGCGCTCAATGTGGAGCCCGCCACGCAAGCCACAACAATGCTGACCACCACGCAGTACACGAACCACAGGCCTAGATATTTGCCCATCGCCGGCGGTCCGCTGGGGATGACGGTAAGAAGGCCGATTGGTCCGCGCTTGAACTTCTCCACCACTTCGGGCGATTTCATTTCTTTGTGGGTGCTGTGCGGGAAGTGGTAAGCCGGTCCCGGAGTCACGCCCGCCGATCGCAACGCGTCCACCAATTTGTCTTCGTCCGGCAGCTTGCGGTAATCACTTTTGTGATAGGGAAGGACCATATGCAGGATCGAACTGGCGACGAACACGATCACGGCCGAAAGCAGAATCGGCATCCATAATGCACTGATAGGAACCATCGTTCCTCCTCGGGTGCGGAGTGGGCACAGGAGATCCCTGTCTTGGGACTCGCCGAAGCCTACGCCCAGCCGGCGGAGCTAGTCAAACTCAAGCTCGTGAAGCAATATAGTGATGTCTGCTTGAAGGCCCTGTGAATTACCCATGAAGAATGCCGATCCCCAATCCAGTACCCAGTGCCCTTAAAAATCTGACGCGTGATGGATGGCTGCTGTTTCTGACGCGATTCCTCCGCCTGTTCGCCTATGGCTCGCTCTCGGTTGTCCTGGTTTTCTATCTGATTAGCCTCGGACTCAGCGAATCCCAGACGGGCCTGCTTCTCACGCTGACGCTGGCCGGGGATACGGTGGTCTCCCTTTATCTCACCACTCGCGCTGATCGCATTGGGCGGCGGCGCATGCTTGTGGTGGGCGCCATCCTGATGGCTGCTGCCGGTCTGGCCTTCGCCCTCACCAGAAATTTTCTGCTCCTAATTATCGCCGGTACCATTGGCGTCATCAGTCCCAGCGGCAATGAAGTGGGACCATTTCTCTCCATTGAGCAAGCAGCGCTTTCTCATGTCGTACCGGGCCGCGCCAGGACAGAGATTTTTGCCTGGTATACGCTCGCAGGCTCTCTGGCCACCGCGATCGGAGCGCTCTGCGGAGGCACGCTCACCCACGCGCTGCAGAAGTCGGCAATCGTACCCGTGGTCAGCTACCGCGTCGTAGTGATTTCCTATGCCGCATTGGGGATTATGTTGGCTCTCATCTTTACCCGACTTTCACCCGCCGCGGAAGTAAACGCACCCGCAGAGCAATCGGCGCCGGAGACTCTTAAAAGCTTCTGGGGACTCGGCCGCTCACACCGCGTGGTGGCGAAGCTCGCAGCGCTGTTCGCGCTTGATTCTTTTGCGGGTGGATTCGTGGTGCAGAGCTTCGCCGCGTATTGGTTCTACCTGCGTTTCGGGGTGGACCCGGGAACGCTCGGCGTCATCTTCTTTTGGGCAAATATCTTTGCGGGAATCTCATCCCTGCTGGCGTCTCGGCTGGCTGCCCG
>JAUTWY010000467.1 GCA_030838305.1 Acidobacteriaceae bacterium | reverse complement strand
AAAAGGATCACCATCGACTCGGCTACATTGATGAATAAGGGCTTCGAGGTGATCGAGGCCTGCCGCTTGTTCCACGTCCCTCCTGAGCGCGTGCAAGTCATTGTGCATCCGCAGTCTACGATCCATTCCATGGTTGAATTCGTCGATGGCAGCATACTTGCTCAATTTTCCGTGACCGACATGCAGCTGCCCATTCTCTATGCCCTGACCTATCCGGAGCGCATCCCATCGGAGCTGCGCTTCTCGATTAGTGACCTAAGGCATCTGGATTTCAGCCCCCCGGACATGGTTAAATTCCCTTGTCTTCGTTTAGCCTACGAGGCGGTGGCGGCCGGAGGCGCAAAAACCATCGCCCTGAACGCGGCCGACGAAGTCGCCGTAGCTGCGTTTCTGGAGGAGCATATCCGGTTCGATGAGATTCCGCGCATCATCGAAGAAGTCATGGCTGCAACTCCGGCAGGACATTTGGAATCTATACAGAAAGTGCTCTCCCTTGATACCGAGACCCGCCTTTTGGCAAGAGAAATCGTGCACCAGTGCCGCCGAAAGGGATCGCCCATCAGGGCCATTTCATAATAGAAATTATGGAGTAGTCTGATTATTATGCCCCAGCTTTTGTCCCTTCTTCATACCGTTGTCGTCATGGGGATCGTCCTCGGATTCATGATCCTGATACATGAGTTCGGCCACTACGCCGCCGCCAAATATTTCGGCGTCCGGGTGGAAGTGTTTTCCATCGGGTTTGGCAAGCGCCTGCTGGGCTTCAAGAAAGGCGACACCGACTATCGCATCGCCGCCATTCCGCTCGGCGGCTATGTGAAGATGTCGGGCGAAAACCCGATGGACGACCGCACCGGCGATCCGGGGGAGTTTCTGTCGCATCCGCGCTGGCAGCGCTTCATCATCGCCATAGCCGGACCATTCATGAACGTTCTGCTTGCCTTTTGTTTGTGGACCGCCGTTTTCATGGTGCATTACGAATACCCCGCCGTCATCGACGGACCTGCCTTCGTGGGATGGGTCATGCAAGGCACTCCCGCGGCTAACGCTGGCATCCAACCCGGCGACCGGATCATCCGTGTCGATGATGTTGAGAACCCCAACTGGGAGCAGGTGGGCTACAAAGAAGCGCTCAGTCCCAATCAACCCTTGAAATTTGAGATTTTGCGCAACGGCGTTATTTCCGACATCACTCTCGTCCCTCAGCCCAAGGGCCGCAATCAGGCGGGCGACGTGGGAATGGTGCCAAAAGAACCAGCCTTTATCGTTACCATGATCGAATCCGGTATGCCCGCGGAGAAGGCCGGCCTCAAAGTCGGGGATGAGATCCTGACCGTCAATGGGCAGGAGATTCCCGCCCTCGAAGCGCTGGTAGACATGCTGACCCGGACCAAGGATCAGCCTCTGGAAATCGTAGCTCTCCGCCAAGGGCAAAAACTTACATTCAAGCTTCAACCCGTGCTCTCGGCCGGTCATCCGGCTGGCGAGATGCGCTACCGGATTGGGCTGGCGAGCTTGCCGACGAAAGTCGTCAAATTGCCGTTCCCGCAAGCTGTCCGGAAATCCGTGGGCGAATGCGTGAAGAATTCGTCTCTTATCCTGGAGTTGTTGCGGAAAATGTTGCAGCTCAAAGTCTCCATCCGCCAAGTGGATGGCCCCATCGGCATTGGCAGCGCCGTCGGCAGCGCCGCGCGCGAGGAAGGATGGGCGCCACTGCTATTTGTGAGCGCCATCATCAGCCTCAACCTGGGTGTGATGAACCTGCTTCCCATCCCCATCCTCGATGGTGGCGTGATCCTACTTCTACTCATCGAAAGCCTCATGCAAAGGGAGATCAGCCTGCCCATCAAGGAACGCATCTACCAGGCTGCGTTCGTCTTTCTCGTGCTCTTTGCCGTGACCGTCATCTATAACGACATCGTCAAGACCCTGCCGGGCCTAACAAGGATGCCGTAGAATCTGTTTCGTGTGGCGCGGGCGCCCTCGCCCGCGTGCACGCAGCGCCACAGCATACGTAGGGAAAGCCGCCCTCGGCTGTCCAAACCGGGCAAAGCCCGGCCGCATCCCCGGAATCACCGAACTGGACGTACCCACCTCCTGCGATCACTGCGAGCCCAGCTCACTTGTGAATCCCTCTACCTTCGCCTCGATCGGTTAATCTTATCTGAGATACTCTCAGAGGTTGGCATGGCAACAACGGAGATGGTTCCCGTTCGCATCGACAAGCGAACGAAGGCACGGGCCGCCAAGGCGCTCGCAGCCATGGGTCTTTCCGTGTCCGACGCAGTCCGTGTCCGACGCGCGTGGCGGCGGAAAAAGCCCTCCCTTTCGAGGTGAAGGCTCCGAATGCCACGACAGCTGCCGCGATGCAAGAAGCCCGCGATGGTGGATTGCCCTCCTTCCGCAATGTCTCCGACTTGATGGCCGACTTGAATGCGGAGGATTGAGCGGACCTTTCTGCGTGACTTCAGGCGCGAAAAACGCTGGCACCATCGCCGCGATCTCGAAGCGGTGCTGACAAGTCGTCGTCTCCCTGCTAGCGGAGGACACGCCACGACCCGAAAGAAATCGCGACCATGCGCTGGGAGGAGACTGGCGCGACCATCGAGAGTGCCACCTTAAGCCCGATTTGCTGCTGATCGATCGCAAGCCGGATACTGAGGTTCCGAAACTCGTCCGTCTGGGTTTGCACAGCGAGCTCTTTGGTTAACCGCGATCACACGATCACAACCATACCTCGCGCTTTTCCCCCGCCTAGTTTAAAATAGGGTTTAAACATGGCCGAAATTCAGCGTAGAAAAACCTCCACCGCCACGATCGGCGGCGTCCGCGTAGGCAGCAATGCACCAGTTATGGTGCAATCCATGACCAACACCGACACTGCCGACATCCCCGGTACCATAAAGCAGGTGGCCGCCCTGGCGCGAGCCGGCAGCGAAGTAGTTCGCGTCACCGTCAACAATGACGACGCCGCCAAAGCCATCCCCCACATAGTAGAAGGACTAGAGAAGCAGGGCCTGCGCGTCCCCATCGTAGGCGACTTCCATTACAACGGACACCTCCTGCTAACCAAATACCCCGGTTGCGCCGAGGGCCTGGCCAAATACCGCATCAACCCCGGCAACGCCAGCATCGGACGCAAGAACGACGACAACTTCCGCACCATGATCGAGGTTGCCGCAAAGAACCAGAAGCCCGTACGCATAGGCGTGAACTGGGGATCGCTGGATCAAGCGCTCCTCACCCGCATGATGGACGAGAACTCGCTTCTGCCCGAGCCGAAAGACGCGCGCGAAGTCACGATGGAAGCGATCGTCGTCAGCGCGCTAACCTCGGCGAAACTGGCCGAGCAGCACGGACTGCGCCCGGACCAGATCATCCTGAGCGCAAAAGTCAGCGGCGTGCAGGATCTGATCGACGTCTATCGCATCCTGGCCGCGCGCTGCCAATACCCGCTGCACCTCGGGCTGACCGAAGCCGGCATGGGGGCCAAAGGCATCGTCGCGTCAAGCGCGGCGATGGCCGTCCTTCTTCAAGAAGGCATAGGCGACACCATCCGCGTCTCGCTAACTCCCGCCCCCGGAGGCGACCGCACCGAAGAAGTCCGTGTAGCGCAGCAAATCCTGCAGTCGCTCGGCATTCGCAGCTTCACCCCTCAAGTCACGGCCTGCCCCGGCTGCGGCCGCACCACCAGCACCTTCTTTCAGGAAATGGCCGAGCAGATCCAAACCTACCTGCGCGAGCAGATGCCCGTCTGGAAAGAAAGCCACACGGGCGTCGAAGAAATGAAAGTAGCTGTGATGGGCTGCGTAGTAAACGGTCCCGGAGAATCCAAGCATGCAAGCCTCGGAATTTCTCTCCCTGGAACCGCCGAAGAACCGAAGGCCCCCGTCTACGTGGACGGCCGCCTGTTCACCACCCTCAAAGGCGATAGGATCGTAGCCGAGTTCATCAAAATTCTCGACGACTACGTCGAATCCCACTACGCCGCCAGAGAAAAGGCCAACGACAAAGAAGAAGTCGGCGCGCGCGGCTGAGCAGTCCCAAGAATCACGTAGGGACAGCCGCCCGGCGTTATCTGATTGGGTCAACCAATACGGCACACCGTTTTCGCTGGCTCTGTGACTGTGATTGCGCCATAATTTACTGACGTTGATGCAAATCGCGAGAGCATGAGGTGCGATAATTGGGAAAACGCCGAGAGCCCCGCGTGCAGGCAAGACTGCAGGTCCGAATTGCCGGGATCGATGCCAGCGGACGTGCTCTCCTCCAGATAGTTCCGACGCGCAACATCAGTCGGCAAGGGGCCTTACTAGCGGGCATTCAAGGCGAGGTGAAGCTCGGGGAGACTATTGCGATTACCTACAAGAACAGCAAAGCTCGGTTCCTGGTGACCTGGGTGGGCGAGGCCGGCACGGAGAGAGCGGGTCAAATTGGTGTGCAGAGTGTGGATCCTGAAAAGTGCATTTGGGATACAACGACTTTGCCACCGATGGCTGCCGACATGTACACCGCGCCGCCGCCTCCCAAGGTCCAAATGGGGAGCTGAGCCAGCGATGAAGGTGGTGGCGCCGACTCAGGACCGGGTCGCGCGCCCGAAAAGGGCGTGCCCCGGCGAAATTGTCAGAGATGCCTGTTTCCGACAAATGCATTTTGTGACAGGGACAGGGTTCGTTGTCGCTCTTCGAGAGCGGCCAGGATCTCTTCCAAGATCGTTCCGAGCTTTTCGGGGTCGGTTTCCATTGAAGCTGCGGCGGTGAGTTCTTCCCAGGTTTTCTTGAGACGCTTCGGACTATCGCTAAGCATAGCGACCTCCTTCCGAAGGGCAGCTGCTTTTTGATCTTGTAGTAGTTCTGCGGCCCGCAAGCACCGAAAGTGTTTTCGGCGTGGAAAATCGCGCGGCAGGATCAGTTGTCTGGAGAGGCATCAAGCTCCGAATGATTGGGAAGACCTGCTTGCACAAGATCACATCTCCGATGAATCGGGCGGCTTCGGAGGATTCGCCAGCACCTTCAACTCTAATCCCCTGAGCGTACCCAGCGAGTACGCCGCAGATTCGCGTTCCTTAATACCGGTGTTGAAATCCAGTAACTCACGCAGACGCCCTATGACGATACGCTTGACGTCGCCAATTTTTTCTACAAATTCGTCGAGTCGTATTTCTACCAGACCAGCTTCGGAGAGCGCTCTCCAAGCCTGCTGCTCTTCGGTTTCGTCATCGGATCGGCTCACAGCTCTAAATCCTCGTTAGGCACGACCTGAGACTCGTGCTTCCGGTCAGTCCGTCATCGCTCTGTATCTTGCACTATGCAGCCTGCTTGTACCTGAGGTATGTGTACGCCAGATACTGGTTCAGCTCCGCCCAAAAAGGCTGGTCCCTTTTCCGAGGATCCATCCCTGCCCCGGCCATCGAAAGGAGCCGCTCCTCACACTCCTCTCGCTCGTTGTCAGTGACCTCACTGATTTTGCGCCACACCTGCGGCTGGGGACAGCCCAAGATCCTGTGTTCTGGTATCACTCGTCCGTCCTCAAGAATGAAGTCTCGCCAGACCAAACCCCAACGCACCTCTTTGAGAACACTCGTTTCGGATCCGCTGGAAGATCTGAACGAAATGATCTCGCCTTCCGCCGGAGGCCAGTTCGCTTCGCTACGCAGTAGCTTTGCCGTGGACTTCATTCGTTCGCGCACCGGTGGGAATTAGGTCTAATTGCCCTCTTCCGGATTGGGTTTGCGGCTGACGATCCGAGATCCCTGTGCAGTTGGTCTCGGCCAATCGCTGCGAGATAAGACCCGGTCCACGGCCTGCTCTACCCTCAACATAAAGTTTGCATCAGGAACCGGCATAGCGCCTGACGCGGCCCACGCCATACCGATAGTATTCTCGTTCGTAGCCGCTTCAACCCTGGGCACGAGTTGCGGCTGCTGTTTCAGATAGCCGATCCAGACAAGAGTCACGGCGTTGTACGCCGTGCTCTTCAGAAGACTGATAATCGCGGGTTGACCCTTGCCATACCACATCACAAAACTAACCAGGATCAGCTCAACGCTGGCAAAGACGCCGAATCCGAGCGCTATGCCGAATACCTGTTGCCGCGAGTAATTTTTGAGAAAACGGCAAAGAAGCATCAAGACCAGGAAGAGCCCAACCTGCATCAGGCGCACGCTGCGATCAAAGGAAAACACCACTGCAACTACCCTGTCTGCAGCCGCTTCGCTACTAGACAATGCACCCAAGATCGCGAGCAAAAAGAGCAGCCCGCACGACCACCGAAATATGGTGGTTCC
>JAUTWY010000461.1 GCA_030838305.1 Acidobacteriaceae bacterium | reverse complement strand
TTTCTTCGCAGCGATGGCCGAGCTACGTTGATTGAGTTGCTGCCCACCGCCACTCTTTCGCCCAACGAACAGATACGATGGGTACGAGAGGTGCGTTCCTCCGACATCGCGGCGATAACCGGCGTGCACGGCGCGGTGGTGCGCGTCGGCGGCGTTCCCGCACTCGACGCCGATTATGACTCGGTAGTAAAAGAGCGGTTGCCGAGCGTGGTCCTTTGCGTCGTGTTGGGGAGCTTGCTGGCGCTCTTGATCGGGTTACGTTCCTTATTTGCGGCTGTCAAAGCAATTCTGCTCAATCTGCTCTCCGTTGGCGCTTCCTTCGGTGCGTTAGTTCTGGTGTTTCAGGAAGGCCACGGTAGCAAACTCTTTGGGCTCGACGGCCCAACAGGCACGGTATTCCCGATCGTGCCGATTCTCTCGTTTGCGATCGTCTTCGGATTGAGCATGGACTATGAGGTCTTTCTGGTCGCCCGCGTCCTCGAAGAACGACGGAGCGGTCTATCCGAAAGATCAGCGGTGATCGAGGGCCTGGCGCGGACCGCCGGGCTCATCACCAGCGCTGCGGCAATTATGATTGCCATCTTCATCGCCTTCACCGTGGGAAGCTTTCTCGTGGTCCAAATGCTCGGTTTTACGCTCGCTGCAGCGGTATTCATTGATGCTACAGTGGTGCGGATGGTCGTCGGTCCGGCGTTATTGCAACTCGCCGGCGACTGGAATTGGTGGCCCTTTGGCCTATATGGGGCCCCACCAATGTCTGAAAAGAAGGTTGTGCCATGACTGCGAGTGCGTGGATGCTTCGGTCGCAGCACGGACCTTGCAACAGCTTAATTAAGCGCTTTAATTTAGTTCGCTTTCTCGCCTTGATCGCGGAACTGGCTTACATCAAAGTCCTTCGCTCCAAGATGTGCCTTTCCTGAACCCCCTTCGATTACAAGAATCGAGGAGCCGGGCTTACCTTGCCGCTTTGCCTCCACTTGCGTCGCAGACCAAACGCCGCCGACTTGCCGTAATCCATAGTAGAAGAACTCCTTCTGCTCTCCCGTCCCACGAAGCGTCTTGACGACATGAACAGGGTACAAAATGCCGCGGTCAATCCACGATGTTACCGAATCATAGTAAGTCCGGTCTTGCGAGCCGGACTTGCTCTTCAGGACAAAGCAATCCCGTGCGCCGTATTTCTCCGGTGGCAGGACTTCCTGATTCTTCCAGAAGAACTGGTTCTCTACCATGTCTTCATACGAGAAGTCAGTTCCCACGAGCAGGTCGTTCCAACGTTGGAATGGCAACACCCGGGCGGTCTTCTCGCCAGGAAGTACCGCTTTGATGGTGACTTGCCCAGTCACGCTCATATGCAAAAGAAGGCTCGTCTTCTCTGAGCCGGGCCCCGCGATCTCGCATAGCAAAAGCAGACCATCGGGAAACCAGTGAGCCTTGCCGACAAACTTGTAGTTCGTGCGCTTACCATTGCCTTCCACTCGTGTGAGTCGCCCCGTCATACGGTAATCCAATTTCTCAATACGCCGGCGCGAGCCAGTAAGCGCAGTGTCCTGGTCAGAATTCGCCGCGAAGGCCCGCCATGGATGTACCAGCGACAACAGCACCAGCAATGCGATGGACGCTTGAATCGTCGCAAAAGCGCAATTCGCCACTCGCGCCTCTGGATACCGTCCGAATTTGCGGCTGCCAGGGAGCGTCACGACGCGGCGCAGGAAGGTCATATCTATATATACAGCCAAAGTCGGTATATCCAGAGTGAAGACTGAGGCGCAATCTGACGAATCATGGCGCAAGTCTACTACAGAAAATTCTGGCGGTGCCGGCCGCGACGCACCGGTTGTGTCCCTTATGAATCCCGAACGTGCCAGGGTATCAACCGCTTGTGTATCGCGAATCCTGCGCGGCGAAATGTTTTCTGCGTTCATCGTCGCCTGCAAGCAGAAAGGCTACGTGGTAATTACCGTACGGAGCCACGTGCGACGACCGTTGGTTCATCGCGCACCCCACATTTGACAGGTATGATCGAGGGGTGATGATGTTAGAGATGCTCGCAACTTTGGCCGCTGGCCTTTTCAGCTGCGCAAAA
The DNA here is from genome assembly GCA_030838305.1 of Acidobacteriaceae bacterium. Taxonomy (GTDB): domain Bacteria; phylum Acidobacteriota; class Terriglobia; order Terriglobales; family Acidobacteriaceae; genus Sulfotelmatobacter. Next base: position 1,596 of record JAUTWY010000461.1, on the reverse strand, counting down.
TACCGAATGATTGCGCCTGAGACAAACGCGGTTAGAATGGCCCGTAGTTTCTGCGTCGGAGTGCACTCCATGAAACGTCTTTTCTCCGTTGTGTTAATTCTTTTGCTCGCCCTGCCTGCGTTCTCCCCCGCGAAGGCTGCCACCCCCCAATACTCCATTCAGGCAATTCGCTACGCCTCAGCTGACGATGAAGTTGCCGGCCTCGTTATGGGCGCTCCAAAAGGCGAAAAAATCACCATTGCCATGGTCGTCTGGCTCATTCGTGGCGACGGTCGCAACATCCTGTTTGACAGCGGCTATCACCGCGATACCTTCCTCAAGGACTTCCCATCCACGGAATACCTTCGCCCCGACGAAGCGGTGAAGCTTGCCGGCGTCCAGCCGGAAGAAATCACCGACATCGTCATCAGCCATTCTCACTGGGATCACCTCGGCGGCATTGATCTCTTCCCTAAAGCGACAGTTTGGATTCAGAAGGAGGAGTTCCGTTACTACACCGGCGAAGCCTGGCAGCCCGGCGGCAATCATGGCGGCATTGATCCCGAAGACGTGCAACAACTTGTCAGACTGAACACCGAAGGCCGGCTACACCTAGTCGATGGCGACGACGTCGAGATCTTTCCCGGCATTCGTGCCTACACCGGAGCGCGGCACACCTACGCTTCGCAATACCTGCGTGTCGACGGCAATCCTGCCTTCGTCTTGGCATCCGACAATTGCTATCTCTATCGCAATCTCTCCGAACACAAATCCAGCGCTACCTTTTCGGATGCCGATCACGCCGCCAATATTAAGAACCAGGAACGCATGATCCAGCTGGCCGGTGGCGATCCTGACCGAGTCATCCCGGGCCACGACGCCTTGCAGTTCCAAAAATATCCCACCCAAGGCCGCATCGCCAAAATCAAATAACGCCCGGCTGGCGGCCTTCCCCTGTTTTTCAGAGCGTCAACAGGAACGCCACCAGATCCTTCTTCTCCTGAGAAGTCAGCTTTGTGCCCAGGATCAGATTGAAAAATTCGACTGAGTCGTCCAGGGTCATTAACCGTCCGTCATGAAAGTAAGTTGGGGTGTCCTTGATGCCTCGCAGCACCGGCGTTTTGATTGGCCCGTCTCCCCCCGCAGGCACGATCAGCCCGTTAATGATCTGGGCCTTGTAAAAACGCTGGACGTGCAGGTTGTGCATCAGGTTGTCGGTGTAATAAGGAGCCACATGGCAAGCGGAACATTGCCCCTTGCCAAAGAAAACTTCCTGCCCGTGCAGTTCCTGCGGCGTCGCTTTTTTCGGGTCCAGCTTTCCGAACACGTCCAGTTTGGGCGTCGGCGGAAAATCGAGTATCTCCTGAAATTCCGCCATGTCGTGAACCTGGCTGCCACGGTCGAGGATATTGACCCCTTTTTTGGTGGCGATCACCGGGTCTCCGTCGAAGTACGCCGCGCGCTGCTCAAATTCCGTAAAATCCTCAACGGTTTTCAGGGCCCGCTGCGAACCGAACAGCCGCTGGATGTTGACTCCGCGCAGGCTTGGCGTGTCGATCCGGTGGCGTACTTCCTGAGGACGAACGTCTCCCGCCTGGTGAGTGGCCGCGTTGGTGC
>JAUTWY010000452.1 GCA_030838305.1 Acidobacteriaceae bacterium | reverse complement strand
ATTCTTCGCGCCAGTGGGGGATACACCGCCTGGACCTTACTCTTGGCGCGGCGCACGATCTCCCCTTGCGCCTCCTGACCTTGAAGCCCGTTTCCCCCCAAAGCAGCTGCCAATGCGATCGTCATTGCGATAAACAGCACTCGTGTCTTACGCACAGACACAATTCCTCCTTGGCATACTCATGGTAATCCCAGTGGAGCAACGCCGGGGCCACGGGCTCGGTTTTGAAGAAACCAAGGTAACCAAGGGGATGTATATGAACGATAGAGACTTAATACGAGATGGAAGCCTTGTTCCCGAGGGCCGCTGACGGATGGCTTCGTCTCATTCCCCGGTCTCGTGCGGTCGATTCTCATCCTGAGATTTTTTATCCTCGATTTTCTCGGGATTTCACAGTAAGGCACCTCTCTGCCCATTTCACTTGACTCAAATTGAGATGGCGGGATACTTTTCCATTAGATTCAATCACTTGTGAGAATGTTGAAAACGCACCTGCGGCCACCGGTGACCCTCTGAGCGAATCGCGAGGAAATTCGATTCCGTTTCCCGGAGCTCGCACCGTGCCGAACTCGGACGAAGCGTTTCAGAAGCTCCTTCTGCGGATTGCAGCCAAGGCTGCGGAGCGTGCCAACGCGGCCTCACTGATTCAACTCTTTTGCGCTGCCACCCGTGAATTTTTCCAGGTCAGTGGCGTTTATTTTTGGCGGCGCCATGCGGGCGACGAATTGATCGGAGAGCAGGCCGATGGCAAGCTGGCCGAGCGCTTCATCGGCCTCCGTTTGCTTCCGCAGCAAAGCGCAGTTACGGCCGAGGCGGTGCGAAACCGCCGAACGATTTTCGTCAATCAGGTGCAGGCGAGTGCCACCTTTCCGGCGGCGCGCCAGTTTGAGGCCCGCTCCATGATGGCCGCTCCACTGGTGGTCTTCGATGAAGTCATCGGCGCGGCGACGTTTCTGCATGATTCCGACGAGGGGTTTTTTAATGAAGACCTGGCCGCCAAAGCTACGATCCTGGCTGGGCAACTGGGCAGCTTGTTGGAAGCAACCCGCTTGGGCGAAGCCTCTCGCGAAGAGCATCGGCGCGCCGAGATTCTGGCGGAGGTCGCCCATGCCCTGCACAGCACTCCTGACGTAGCCGCTGTCATTGAAGCATTAGCCGATCGTCTTCGGATTTTGTTGCGCACGCGTTTGGTCTCGGTGCTTCTGCGTCGCGAGGGGCCATTCGAGCTGCGCGCGGTTTCTGCCGAAACTCCTCAGCTTGCCAACTCTTTCCGCGCCGGCCATGACCGCCAGACGATCCGGTTCGCAGCCGATCTGGCGCAGCGTGCCGTCTCCGCCGGAGAGACCATCACCATCTCCATCAGCAGCGATCAACACTCACTCGGCACGATGGTTTCTTCCGGAACGTTGATCGCGGCGCCCTTCCGGACTTCACGCACACAGGGGGCGATCCTCGTCTACCCGCGTCACGAGGGGGATTTCACCGCCGAGGAAAAGTCACTGGTATCGGCGATTGCTGGCTTTGGCGCGGTCGCCGTCGCTCACGCCGAACTATGTGCTACCGCGCAGGCCCAGGCGCATGAACTTCACCAGTTGCTTGAGATCTCTTCCGATCTAAGCTCCAGCGGAGATCTGGAACATTTCCTTCAGGCCTTTGTGGTTCGAGCCGCTGATTTTCTCGGCTTTGGCCGCTGTTTCATCGCTCTGCTCGAGGAGGGCGAGTTTCGAGTGCGTTATGGGGTGGACCAGGGCCAGCCTCGCCGGCTTGACGTTATTTTTCCCGAAGGGCCATCCACACGCGCGCTCCGCGCCAAGGAAGTGTATTGGACCGATGAGGCCGGCAAGGCTCCCGGTGCGAATCTAGAAGTGATTTCGCAATACGAAATCCGGCAACTGTTGGCGGTGCCTCTGCTCGGCGCCAATGGCCAGGTGCTGGGCATGTGCGCGGTGCTGGATCGTCTGGACAAGACCGGCATTTCGCAGCAGGACATTCGGCGGGCGAGGGCTTTGGCCGCTCAGGTTTCAGTGGTGCTCGAAGTGGCGCACAATCTGCACCAATCCGAGCAGCACCGCCGCCGGGCTGAAGCGCTTACCCAACTGGCCCGAGACATCGATGGATTGTTGCGGCTTCCGGACTTTGCCCGGAAGTTTGCCGAGCGTGCCGTCGCACTAGCCGGAGCTCGCTCCGGTGCGGTAGCCCTGTTTCAGGATGGACGATTGCAAACGGTGGCGCTCTATCCTGTGTCCGACGAACTGTCCAACCAAGATCGTCGGAGCCAGGATGATTCCAGGGGCCAGCACGCCGCCAATTCCCCAGTGGTTCGAACCCCGGTACGCTCCGAAGGCCGCGGGCTGCAGCAGCAAGTCGTTCAGGCTCTTTCCGAGTTCGTCTCGAAGCGGACCGAAGCCCTAGTCACCGGCTCTGCCGCCGATCTGCTCGGTCATGAAATGGCGTCAGCCTTAGGCTGGGACGACTTGGTGATGATGCGTCTCACCGGTTCCAACGGAGAGCTGACTGGCCTGCTTTGCCTGTCGGGACGCGGCCGTCCCCTGGCCGCCGAAGATCGCGAGTTGCTGGAGGCGATTGCCGGCCACGCCGCCATGGCCCTGGAAAATTCCCGCTTGTTCACTCGCGTCGAAGAGGCAAACCGTCATTGGCTCGAAATATTTGATGCGATCACCGACTTCATTGTTGTTCACGACGAGGTCGACAAGGTTTTGCGCGTGAACCGGTCCCTCGCCGCCATGATTGGAGTTGCTCCCGGCGAACTGATCGGGGTCAACATGCGCGCGTTATTGGCTTTGACCAACGAAGGCACGCTCTATTCCTGCCCCTTCTGCCGGTCCATGGGGGGAGACAGCGACGAATTCGTCCATCCCGCGCTGGACCGCACTTACCTGGTTTCCACTTCACGGGTGCACGGAGCCGCTGGCGAGAGTTTGCAAACGATTCATGTGCTGAAGGACATCACCGACCGCCGCGAGGCGGAGCGCCGCTACCGCGAGCTGTTTGACAACATTCAGGAGGGCCTGTTCTTCAGCACACCCGAGGGACGCTTCATCGAAGTGAATGATGCTCTGGTGGCGATGCTGGGATATTCCAGCCGGGAAGAACTCCTCCAAGTAGACATTGCCACTCAAGTCTATTTTTCGCCTGAGCAACGCCAGCGCCATACCGACGTCCTCGAAAAAGAGGGCCACCTGCGGAATTACGAAGCGACGCTTCGCCGCAAGAACGGCACGCCGATCTATGTGCTCATTAACGCGTTCGGAATGTACGACAATCGGGGCCAGTTGCTGCAAATTCGGGGCCTGATGCTTGATGTCACCGGCCTCCACACCTATCAGTCGGAACTGCAGCGGGAGCGCGACTTCTCCGGCAAAATTCTTAGCAACACGCAGAGCCTTATCTTGGTCTCGGACACTGCAGGCCTGATCAGTTATGCCAATCGACGCTGGCACGAAGCCGGTTTTGAGCAGCGCGAACTTTTAGGCCGTCCTCTTCTGGAGCTAGCCGCCCCCGGCTTCGTTCGTCCTTTGGCCGATGCGCTTCAAGCCATTCTGCGTGGGGCACAGGTGGACAATCTGGAACTGCAGATCATGCGCGGAAACGGCCATGCCGGGCAGTTCTCGGTGAATCTCAGTCCTATGCGAGACGAGCAGGGCGACATCACCAGCATCGTGGTGGTGATGACCGACATCACCGATTCCGCCGACCTGCGCGACAAGCTGGTTCATGCGGAAAAAATGGCAGCGGTCGGACAACTTGTTTCCGGAGTCGCGCACGAGGTAAACAATCCCCTGACTGCGATCCTGGGGTTTGCCGACCTGCTGATGGAAAATCCCGAAGTTCCAGAAACTGCGCGGAAAGATTTGCGCGTGATTCTGCTGGAGGCGCAACGCACCAAGCAAATCGTGCAAAACCTGCTGAGCTTTGCCCGCCAAATGCCGCCGCAGCGCAATGCGGTGCAGTTAAACCTGATCTTGCGCCGGACCATTCAGTTGCGTTCTTACGACTTCAATAGTCACGGAGTCGACGTGGTTGAACATCTGGATGAAGGATTGCCAGACATTATCGGCGATGCTCATCAATTGCAGCAGGTTTTTCTCAACATTCTGAACAACGCCTATGATGCGGTGCACGAAATCGGCCGCCCGGCCCGCATTGAAATCATGAGCACGAAATCCGGAGATGCCGTCGAAGTTTCTTTTTGCGATAACGGGTACGGCATTTCCCATCCCGACAAGATTTTCGATCCCTTCTTCACCACCAAAGAGGTCGGCAAGGGAACTGGCCTCGGCCTGAGCATCTGCTACGGCATCGTGAAGGAGCACGGAGGCGAGATTCTCTGCCATAACAATGCCGACGGGCAGGGAGCCACTTTCATTGTCCGCTTTCCCGCAGCGCCCCACACTGCCTCTTTGGGTGTGGCCGCAGGAGTCAATCAACCATGACTACCCCCGCCATTCAACGAGCCCCCTTGCCGGTTCTTCTGATTGAAGACGAGCCCTCCATCATGGCTCTGGTGAGCGCCACCCTGGAGCGCAACGGCTATCTCGTGGTATGCACCGAGTCCGGCGCCGACGCGCTTCGCCTACTGGAAAAAGGGGAATTCCTCGGCGTGGTCTCCGACATGCGCACGCCGGGCGGGGTTGACGGCGCCCAGGTGCATAGTTGGATTTCAGCGCATCGTCCCGACCTGGTGGACAAAGTCGTCATCATTACCGGCGATTATGCCAATGAAGAAACGGTCAACACGTTGCGCAACATCGGCGCACTTTATCTGGAGAAACCGTTCCGGGTGCAGGATCTCATCTCCGCGGTCGAGAAGACCATGGGGAAATCCCGATGAGCCCCGGGTTGAACAAATCGCCTCTAGGAAAAGAAGACCTTCGCGTACGTCTCTTGATCGTCGATGACGAACAGAGCATTCGCAAGCTGTGCGTGACGGTGGGGGAGGCGCTGGGCTTTATTTGCCTCGAAGCTGATAGCGGGGAGTCGGCTCTAGTTTTGCTCGAAGAGCAGCCGGTTCACATGGTGCTCAGCGACATGGTGATGCCGCACATGTCAGGGCTCGAATTTCTGGAGAAGGTGAAGAAGCTTTTGCCCCGCACCGAGGTCGCTCTGATGACGGGCCACGGCTCCATCGAGACAGCGGTTCAAGCCATGAAACTTGGCGCCTACGACTACATCACCAAGCCATTTTCGCCGCTGGAAGAATTGCGGCTGTTTTTACGCCGCATGGCTGAGAAAGTCCGCCTGGTCGAGGAAAACGAATTCCTGCGCGAGCGCATGGATTCCGAGACGGCGGTGCATGGCATCATCGGATCATCCGCCAAGATTCAGGAAGTGCTGCGGGTGTCGTCGCGGCTTAAGGACACGCGCACTGCGGTGCTCATCTCCGGCGAAAGTGGTACTGGCAAGGAACTCATCGCGCGCGCCATTCATTTTCGCGGGGCCTTCGCCAACCGCCCGTTCGTTGCCGTCGATTGTGGCTCGCTCGTGCCCACGCTGATCGAGAGCGAATTGTTCGGCTACGAAAAAGGAGCTTTCACCGGCGCTCTGAAATCCAAGCAGGGATTGTTTCAATCCGCCGACACGGGCTCGGTTTTTCTGGATGAAATCGGCGAACTGCCGTTGGAACTGCAGGCCAAGTTGCTGCGCGTATTGCAGGAAAAGGAAGTGCGTCCCGTGGGCAGCAACCAGCGCGTCAAAGTCGACGTGCGCATCATTGCCGCTACCAACCGCGACCTCGAAGCTGCTTATAAAAACGGAACCTTCCGCAAAGATCTTTATTTTCGACTTAACGTTGTTACGGTGCATGTCCCAGCGTTGCGGGAGCGGCGCAGCGACATCCCGATGCTGGTGAGTTGGTTTTGCGAACGTTACGCGCCGGGCGCGGATCTGCGTGTCTCCAGCGCCGCCATGAAGGCGCTGATGAACTACGATTGGCCGGGCAACGTGCGCGAATTGGAAAATTGCGTGGAGCGCGCGGTGGCTCTGGGCAACGGAACGCTCATCGATCTCAGCGATTTGCCGCCATCCATCGCAGCCCTGGATTCGCCTGCATCGCGGGCAGACTCTGTGCCGGAGCTGGTTTCCGACCTTGCGGCCGCGGCGGAATTGAATTCCGGCCAGAGCGGCGCCGCGGTTCCACTCTCCACCACCGATCTGGAAGATATCGAACGCGCCACCATCCAGCGGGTTTTCGAGCAAGTGCACGGCGACAAAGCTCTAGCCGGACGCATGCTGGGCATCAGCCGCGCCACGCTTTACCGGAAACTCAAGCGCTACAACATCAGCGGCGGATCAGGTTCCGGACCGTCGAGCCATACACTGCAGTAAAAATAACCCGGCTTCTTTTTCCCCGATCAGAGCCAAAAAAAAACACCCTGAGTATACTCAGGGTGTCCGGACGATCTCCGTCCAACTTCTTTAGCTCAGCCTCTAAACCCCCGGAGGCTTTTCCTTATCCTGCCGCTTCTTCTCCTCGGGCGTCTGCTTCTGTTGCGGCTTTTGCTGTTGCTGCTGAGGAGGCGCTGGCCTTTGTGCCGCAGGTGGAGGCGTGCGCTGTTGCGGGCGCTCGCTCGGCGGAGGAGCTTGCGGCCGCTGGGCCGGAGGCTCGTTCCTACTCGGCGCGGGACGATTGGTCTCAGGCCGCGAGGGTTCGGGACGGTTGTTTGGTTGTGGCGCCGGTCGATTTGTGTCAGGGCGGTTAGTGGGCTGCGCCGCCGCCGGACGATTCGGCTCAGGCCGGTTGTTGGGCTGATTGGGCTGCGGCCGGTTATTCGGCTGGTTGGCCTCGGGCCGGTTGTTTGGCTGATTGGGTTGCGGCCGATTTGTCGGCTGGTTAGGCTCAGGCCGATTGTTGGGCTGATTGGGCTGCGGCCGGTTATTCGGCTGATTGGCCTCGGGCCGGTTGTTGGGTTGATTGGGCTGCGGC
>JAUTWY010000432.1 GCA_030838305.1 Acidobacteriaceae bacterium | reverse complement strand
TTGCTCGAAAAAGGGCACATTCCGCGCGGTTATCTAGGGATCGGCTTGCAGCCGGTTTCGATTCCGGCAGAACTGAAGACCAAACTTTCGTTGGCAAACACCAACGGAATTATTGTGCTCAGCGTCGAGCCGGGCGGTCCCGCGGAACGCGGAGGCTTAATCATCGGCGACATTCTGGTAACTCTGGAAGGCCACGCATTGGAACAGACCGACGACTTGCAGGCGGTCTTGAATGCGGACGCGGTAGGAAAATCCAGGAAAGTTCAAGCCATTCGCGGCGGCAAACTCGTCGAGTTGTCCGTCCAAATCGCAGAACGGCCCCGCAGGAGCTGACCCCATGGCACAAGATGGATTCGGCGAAGTGGCTGAAGCTCTGCGGCGCACAACGGTGCAAGTAAGCAGCGGAGGACGAGGATTCGGATCCGGCGTTATCCTCGGTGCAGACGGATTAATCGTCACCAACGCGCATGTGGTGCGGTCTTCGCACGCCCAGGTGAAACTCTGGGACGGGCGCACGTTGGATGCTGCCGTAACGTCGCGCGATCTCTCGCGAGATTTGGCTGCCTTGCTTGCGTCCGCCTCCGGTCTGCCGGCGGCGACTCTGGCGGATTCAAGCAAAGCACGTGTGGGAGAACTTGTGTTGGCGGTTGGCAATCCGCTCGGATTCGTCGGCGCTTTGAGCACCGGGATAATTCATGCTGCAGGCTCGGTGCATGGTCTGGGCATGAGCTCGTGGCTGCAGGCCGATGTAAAACTCGCGCCGGGAAATTCCGGCGGGCCGCTAGCGAATGCCCAAGGTCGAGTCTTGGGCATCAATACGATGGTGGCTGGTGGCCTGGCGCTCGCCATCCCGAGTAATGACGTCGCGCGATTTCTCGCCGACGGGCCTTCGCATTCCGTACTTGGCATCGAGGTCCGGCCGGTGCGAATTGTTGTTCGCGATGAAAACAGGATTGGACTGTTACTGATGGGAGTCACTCCTGGAGGACCAGCCAGCATGGCGTCACTCATGATCGGCGACATCCTGGTGGGCGTCGACGGGGTGCTGTTCCGCTCTGTCAACGACCTGGAGATCGCGCTTCAGGGAACCGCTGAACGCATTATAAATCTGCTCTTTCTTCGGGGGGACAGACGAAATATTCGCCGGGTTGCGGTCAGGCTCGGGATGGCCCGTCGCGTCGCAGCATGATTCGCGTCTTGATCGTGGCGGCGTCTTCCATTTCACAGAGTGGATTGGAAAATTTGCTGCGGGCCAGCACGTCGTTGCAGGTTGTGCGCGTGCTCTCGGATTTCGGCCAGCTTTCCGAGGGCGTGGAGGAATTGCAGCCGGATGTGGTGATCGCCGAAATCACCGGTCAAGATAGAACGCTCCCGGAAGAAGTCCTGAAACTGTCGGAAGAAGCTCCGGTGCCGATCGTCCTCTTGGTGGACAACGCAAATGACGAACGGGATCTGGACGCTTTGCGTAACGGTGTCAGAGCCGTGCTGCCGCGAAATATGAGTCCAGGCGGAATAGTCGCGGCGGTGGAAGCTGTTGGAGTCGGTCTAGCTGTGCTGCTGCCCGAAGGCCTCGACACTCTTTTGCGAGAAAACACCGCGTCGCGCAGAACCGTTTCACCTCCGCTGGTTGAGGCGTTGACCCCACGTGAAATTGAAGTCCTCGGCATGATGGTTGAGGGCTGGGGAAATAAAGAAATTTCCACGCGCCTGGGCATTTCAGAACACACCGTCAAATTCCATGTGGCTGCCATAATGGGGAAGCTGAACGCCTCCAGCCGCACCGAAGCGGTTACTTCTGGAATTCGCCACGGCTTGATCATGCTCTGAAGAAATCGCGCCACAGATTCCAACCAAGAAGTTCCCTCTCAGAGATGAACGCGTGCTTTCCAAAAGCGCAGCAATGTCACGCCGACTATCAACAAAAGCGAGAACTCAATAAAGATTTTCCCTCCATCGAGCCAGTCCACGGAATTTCTCAGGTCGGGATCGGTCAGCAGACTATGAAAGAACAGTGGGAGCGCCGCGATATAAATGCCGAAATGAAATGCTTTCCACAAACGTCGCCCCAGACGCAATCGAAAATACGAGGTAACGACCACGAACGCGAGCAGATAAAGCGCCACCGCCCCAACTGTATTTTCCAGCGGCTGGCTCGGTGAGTGCACCGGATAAAGCAAATCGCGAACGCGAAAGGCCGGCTTTTTATTCAGTAGCAGTAGCGCGGGATGCACCAATGATGCAGCGAGCGCGATGTATCCCAACCAATTGTGCAGACGGAAATAATTGAATCTTCGATTGGGCCACGAACGAACAGGACTGTAGCGAAAAGCCATCATTATGCCGAGGACCATGTTCAACGTCACGGCCCCGACAGCGACTAGACCGACATAAGCGGAGAGGTCGAGTATGCTAATTCCCATCGGCAACAATTCTGAGATCCCCTGGGTCACGTCACCGCTGGGATTTGAGCAATTCATTCAAACGCCAAACGCGCCTCGGTCAAGACTCCTTCTTAACCACACCGATGCCGACACCTAGTTTAAACCGACACTGACGGTTTCTTTAAAGTCGCTTCCATCAATGCAATTCGAGTGGGTGATTGCGGAGCACTGGACGCAGATAAAGGCCAGCGGGCCGAAGTGTCCAAAGACTCACCTGACTTTAGTACCGGCGCAAACATGACTGACTTCCTATCGACGCAAACTGTGGTTCCGGCAAAAATATGCCAAGGGAATATTAGAACTTACAAATCTGAGGGTAACGAAAGGCATTGGGAGTAAACATGACAAATAAACTTAGATTTTCCGCAATTGTGGGGAGTCTCGCACTCGCATACACCGTTTCAGCTCAACAAATCGCTAACCCGCTGTCGAACCTTGCAGGCGACCCAATTGCTGGCAGCGTTCTTTGCCGCGGCGGCGCGAATGTGCCGATGACGGTTGACGCGGAACAAGCCCTGCCGCTTAAACTTGTTGCCCAATTGGATTGCGGCCAGCCCGTCTCGTTGCTCTCCAGCACCGAAGGGTACACCGTCAAGGTGCGAACTGCCGATGGCAAGAGCGGCTACGTGGCGTGGATGAGCATCGCCAAAGGCGAGGTAATCGTCCCGACGAAAAACGTGCGACAGCCTGCGGTTATAAAAGATGGCAAGGCGCGCTGGCTGGCAGGAACGGAAGGCTCGCAGCGATTCTATAGCGAAGGACTGGAGGCGGAATCTCTGACCGTGAATGGAGTGACCGTGCAGGTTTCGTTGCAGGACACCGGTTGGAAGCTGCTGGCCAACATCGCGGTGGCCAACGGTGGCTTACAAGCGGTCCATGTCGTTCCGTCGCAGATCACCCTTGTTGCTCTGGGTCAGGTTAAAAAGTCGTTGCCTTACCAACAGCCGCAAAAACTAAGGACTGCGGTCAACCATCAGATACTGTGGACGGAAGCCGATGCCGCACCGTCGGCCAGCGGATACCTGGTTAATGCCGGCTATCGAACTTCCGACAGTGATGGATTGAACAGAACGCAAAATTACCTTGCACAACATCAAGTAGATGTTGAGAGCAAGGCGG
>JAUTWY010000428.1 GCA_030838305.1 Acidobacteriaceae bacterium | reverse complement strand
GACCGATTTTCTGGGTGGCTACGCACCGCATTCATCACCAATATTCCGATCAGGATGGCGACCCGCATTCGCCGATCGATGGAAAATGGTGGGCCCACATGGGCTGGATTCTCATGGGCAAATCCATGCACCATGACACCACGACGCTGGCCCGCTACGTCCCCGATCTCGCCAAAGACAAATTTCACGTCTGGATTACGAAATATCATTATGTCCCGATGATTGTGTTGGGAGTCATCCTGCTTGCGATCGGCGGAGTGCCGTTTCTGATGTGGGGAATTTTCATGCGCACGGTGGTCGGGCTGCACGCAACCTGGCTGGTCAATTCCGCGACCCATTCCTGGGGCACGCGCCGCTTTACCACTCGTGATCTTTCCACCAACAGCTGGTGGGTGGCTTTGCTGACTTTCGGGGAAGGCTGGCACAACAATCATCACGCTCACCCGACTGCCGCTCAGCATGGTTTTACCTGGTATGAGATTGACATGAACTGGTACGGCATCTGGGCGCTCAAGACGCTCGGGCTGGCTTGGGACATCAAGCGGGTTAGACTAGCTGACCTGGAGAACGGGCTGGTCGCCGCGCCCAATGGACAGTTGGTTACGGGCGGTCTGGCGGAGGGTGCGGCGGCGGGCGACTAGGCTGTCATGCATTTCAGAAATTCAACCCCGATCACTGCGATCGGGGTTTTTGCTGCACGATTGAAAGATCTACCCTGAGTTCCCCCGTGCCCTCTGGGTTAAAGATTCTTGCTCCCGAAGCTGCGCAGCAACGGCTGGGGCCTCCGAAGCGGTAAAATCACCCTGACGCCATGCGCATCACGAGCCGCCGCGGAACTATCGTCTTCTTTGTTTGCCTGGGCATCGGCCTGGTCGCGCTGGCGGTGGCTCTCAACGTTGGATGGATCATCCTCAACTGGCGCGAAGGAGTACTGCTATTTTTCGGCGTCATCTTTTTCGCGCTGATTATCGCGGGCATGATCGTGAACACCAGCTTTCTGGTGCGCGAGCTTCGGCGCAGCGAGCAGCACGACAGCTTCATCAACGCCGTTACCCACGAATTGAAAACTCCGGTGGCTTCCATCCGCCTGCATCTGGAAACCTTGCAGCGCCGTGACCTGCCAGAAACCCAAAAGCAAGAGTTCTACCAGTTGATGCTCAGCGACACGGATCGTCTGACCGAGACGGTGGAGCAAGTGCTTCGCGCTGGACGCGCCGGGGACAAGAAGGCCGGACGGGAGAAATCCGCAGTCGACGTTCGCCAACTCGTGCAGGAATGCATGGAAGCAGCCCGAGCACGTCATCATCTTGCCCCAGAGGCCCTGCACTATGACGAGAGTTCGAGCAATGGCTCCGGGCTGCGAGTTCTCGGCAGTGAGGAGGATCTTCGAACCGCCGTCTTTAACGTCCTCGACAATGCGGTTAAATATTCCACCGACAACGTAGATATATCCGTTCGCCTGAATACGCCTGATGAAAAGCGCATCGTACTTAGCGTGCGGGACCAGGGGGTCGGGGTTCCTCCGGACGATCTGAAAAGCATTTTCAAACGTTTCTATCGCGTCAACGACCGCTCGCTGATGCACGTGAAAGGAACCGGGCTGGGTCTATTCATCGTAAAATCGATTGCGCAAAAACACGGCGGCAAAGTATTCGCCGAGAGTAAGGGAGAAGGCAAGGGCACGACGATTACCTTGGAACTACCGAGGTCGTTGGCATGAGCCGGGTTCTGGTCGTTGAAGATGAAGCCCATCTGGCGCAGGGATTGCGCTTCAACCTGCAAGCAGAAGGTTATTCAGCCGAAGTGGTGCGAGATGGAGAGTCTGCCACGGAACGCCTGCTCGGCAAGAAAGAAAACTTCGATGTCATCGTGCTCGACATCATGTTGCCGGGCAAGGATGGCTTCAGCGTGGTTGCAGAGCTGCGCGCGGCGCGGAATTATGTCCCGGTGCTGATGCTGACAGCGCGTAGCAGTCCGGAGGATGTGTTGAAGGGGTTCGCGGCAGGCGCGGATGACTACTTGCCCAAGCCTTTCGATCTCTCCATTCTGCTGGCGCGCTTGCAGGGACTGCTGCGGCGCAGTCAGTGGATGCAAAAGGCGCATGCGTCGGGCAGCAGAGATGCCGGCTCCGATTCCGATCGTCCCGCATCGGATGCACGCAGCGTCAGTGACTTCGGAACATTTTCGTTCCGCGGCAAGACCATCGATTTCGGCACGCTCGAATTGCGCACCGCCGGAAACGTCACGCGATTGACCCTGATGGAATCAGAGTTGCTTCGTCACCTGGTGCGAAACGATGGTCGCGTTGTCTCCCGCAAGCAAATCCTCGAAGAAGTCTGGGGATTGCATGAAGACACTGACACGCGGGCGATCGACAACTTCATGGTGCGGCTGCGACGCTACATCGAAGACGATCCCGCTGAGCCGCGGCACTTGCTGACCGTGCGCGGCGTGGGCTATCGATTTTTGGCAAGTCCGGAAAAGAAGGAAAAATAATAAAGCCCTTCCGCCGAGAAATCATGCGGAAGGGCATCTTTATATTGTCAGCAAATAATTTACTGCTTGTCGTAGACGGAAGTGCCCTCGACCTTTTTCCCAGCCGCATTCGTTCCGCTCACCTTGACTGTGCGGGTCTTGCCGTCCGCGGAGATCGTGGCCTTGCCGCTCATCGTAACTTTGCCGCCTTTCTTGACCGTCAACTCGTAGTTGTGGGCGTCAATCTGTTTGATCGCCCGGGTGTCTGAAGTCGGATCGCCAGTGACCGGATAATCTTTGCCGTCGAACTTGCCTGTCCACTCGTTATGGGTGGGCTTCCCCATACCATCGACGCCTTCGATCGTGCCTTTCACATTGTCGCCGTCGGCCTCATACACCACGGTGAGATTCTTAGGCACTCCAGCGCCTAACTTCGACTTTGCTTCGTTCAGCTTCCATGTTCCCAAGGTTGGGTTTTCGGCGGCGAAGCCCATCGTTACGCCGACAAATAGCGCTACGGACGTCAGTACGGCTGTCCTTACTTTCATGTTGCCTCCAGGGTGAGAAACGGATGGCTCGCGAGCGAGCACCGCATTCTAGGTCGAGCATAACCATTTCTGCAACTCGCAATTGCGGCGGGGCGAGATTCGCGAAACTTCTCACGGATGTCATTGCTTTGGCTTTGTGGTCGTTTCTTTTTTCTCAACTGTCTTCTCCGCTGCTTTTTTCTGCGCGTCTTCAGTCCAGGGTGGAGTGACTCCAACGAAACGTGCGTAGGCGATTGACTGGCCCAGATGCTCAGCGGCGTGACGGACGATAAACAGCAGCACGCCGCGCTCGGTATTCTTTCCGCCAAACCAGTCCAGGCTTTTCTCGAGGTCGGCGTCGGG
>JAUTWY010000420.1 GCA_030838305.1 Acidobacteriaceae bacterium | reverse complement strand
AAACTAGTCGTCGTGATCATCATCGACCAATTCCGCGCGGACTATCTCGAGCGTTACCGCGACCAGTTTGCCGACGGCGGATTCCGCCTGCTCCTCGACCACGGCGCGAACTTTACCGACTGCAATTACGATTACGCCAACACTCGCACCGCTCCCGGCCATGCCACGCTGTTCACTGGCGCTTATAGCAACGGTCACGGTATTGCCGCGAACGAATGGTGGGATCAGAAGAAAAAGAAGATGGTCACCTCGGTTGAGGACGACTCCACCAGGCTTGTCGGCGTTGCCGCGGATCAAACGGGAGATCAAACCAAAGACAAGGCCGGAGCATCGCCGCACAATCTTCTCGCCGATACGCTGGGCGACGAACTCAAACTCGCCACGCAGGGAAAATCCAAAGTCTTTTCCCTTTCTCTGAAGGATCGCGCTTCCATTCTTCCCGGAGGCTTTGCCGCCGATGGCGCCTACTGGATCGACCCCAAAAGCGGCGTGTGGATCACTTCCACTTACTATCGCCCCGACTTGCCCAAGTGGGCGCAGGATTTCAACTCCAGCAATCGCGCCGCAAAATATTGGGATCGCGATTGGAAGAATGCAAATGGAGAAACGCTGCGCTCGACGGGGCACCGCAAGGGAAAAGACGGCAGCGATGCGGGTTTCTACGAAGTGATCGGCTCCACGCCCTTCGCCAACGAGTACGAGCTGGAGTTTGCTAAAGAACTAATCCTCTACGAAAATCTAGGCGCAGGACAGGCCACCGATCTCCTCGCCATCAGCCTTTCTCCGAACGACATTCTTGGCCACCAGGTTGGCCCCGATTCGCCCGAGATGGCCGCCATGGCGCTGGCGCTCGACCGTGAACTCGCTGACTTCTTCAACTTCATCGGTCATCAAGTGGGCCTTGCCAATCTATGGATCGCGCTCTCCGCAGACCATGGGGTTTCCGCTCTGCCCGACGCCGCGAAAAAACTCCGCATTCCCGCCGCCAATCTCGACGCGGGCAAACTGGAAGCTCAGATCAACAGCGCGCTTACAAAGAAAATCTCGCCTGCTCACGCCACCACTTTTATCAAGCTTGATTACCCGCTTGCCTGGATTGAGGAGGACGTTTTTACCGCCGCGAAGATAAAAGAGCATGACGCGGAAATAGCCGTCGGCGAGGCAATGAAGCAAGCCGGACTGCGCGAATACTTTACGAAGTCGCAACTCGCCGAGGGCGCAGTTCCCGATACCGCTCTCGGCAAAAAGTTCCTGCACAGTTATTCGCCGGAAGGCAGTTGGTATGTGATGGGAGTGCCCGAACCTTACACAGTGGGCTCAGCGAAAGGTACCGACCACGCGTCGCCCTACACCTACGACACGCATGTCCCCCTGGCCTTTTACGGACTGCCATTTCGTGCGGGGACATATCGCACGCACGCAGAACCCGTCGATTTGGCGGCCACCCTGTCATCGCTGCTCGGCATTAACGCCCCGACGCACGCTGTGGGCAGGGTGTTGACGGAGGCGCTCGCTCCCGCGCATCGCGGGGAAAGTACCGAAGCCGGCGACCCCGCCGCTAAGCCGCGATAGTTCTTCCCGTCCCTGATGCCTCACCGGACAAAAAGTGTCCACTCCAAACGACGAGTGCCGGAGTGGGAATGGGGCTTTACGGGGAGGAGTGGCGGCGTGCTATGTTCAGTCTTCCCTGAGCGCTGGGAGCAGCGGTGGTGGCGTAAGTTGCATAGGTCCTTCGCTCCGCAAAAGACGTGGACCTCAGGATGGCAGGGTTGATGGTGGCAGATCATGATTCGATCTTTTAAGGGCCTGACGCCGGTGATACCGGCGACCTGCTACGTGGATGAGTCGGCTCAGATTATTGGCGACGTGGTCTTGGGCGAGCACGCGTCCGTATGGATGAATGCGGTACTGCGCGGGGACGTGCACTCGATTCGCATCGGAGCGCATTCCAACATACAGGATTGTAGCGTGCTGCACGGCATGAAGCAGCAATACAACGTGGTGGTGGGCGAATACGTGACGGTGGGCCATTCGGTTACTTTGCACGGATGCGTCGTCGAAGACCGGTGCCTGATCGGTATGGGATCGATAATTTTGAACGGTGCGAAGATCGGCACGGGATCGATTATTGCGGCGGGGACTCTAATATCCGAACGGACGGTGGTGGAACCGGGATCGTTGTGGATGGGATCTCCGGGCAAGCTTCGCCGGAAGTTGGAGCCGGGCGAGGATGAGATGATCATGCGGTATGCCCGGAATTATTTAGGGTATACGCAAGAGTATTTGCGGGAGCGCTAGCCGTCCAGGATGACAGACTGAGAACCGAGAACTGAGAACCGAATGATCAAAGCTGTCCGAGGAACGCGAGACCTGCTGCCGCCGGAGACGGCGCTGTGGAATTTTGTGGAGTCGGCGGTGCGGGATGTGTTCCGCGCTTACAACTTCCAGGAAATTCGCACGCCGATTTTTGAGTCGACAGAGCTTTTTGCACGCGGTGTGGGGGAAGACACCGATATTGTGGCGAAGGAAATGTATACGTGGGAGGATCGAGGAAGAGCGGAGAGCGATAAAGGGCAATCCTTGACACTTCGTCCCGAAGCCACAGCCGGCATCGTCCGAGCCTACATTGAACACAAACTGGGTGACCGCGGACTGAACAAGCTGTATTGCATCGGTCCCATGTTCCGGCGCGAGCGGCCGCAGAAGGGCCGCTACCGGCAGTTTTATCAAATCGATGCTGAAATCATAGGGCCGGCGTCGGCGGGGAGCGAGTCTCCGGCCCGGGATGCGGAAGTGCTGGAGATGCTGGCGACCTTGCTCGATCGCTTGGGAATTACCGGCTGGAATCTGGAGCTAAATTCCGTAGGCTGTCCGAACGATCGGGCCGCCTTCAATGAGGCGCTGCGCAAGGCTTTGGAGCCCGTGGTGGGAAAGATGTGCGTAGACTGCCAGCGGCGCGCGGTCACCAATCCGCTGCGCGTGTTCGATTGCAAGGTGCCGGAAGATCAGCCGATCATCGAAAAGCTCCCCCGCATCAGCCAGTTTCTGGACGAAGGATGCAGGAAGCATTTCGAGGCCGTGCAGGAAATTCTGACCAAGGTCGAAGTTCCATTTTCGTTGAACGACAGGCTTGTACGGGGACTCGATTACTACACGCGCACAGCATTTGAGTTTACTCACGGCGCGCTGGGGGCGCAGAATGCGATTCTGGGCGGCGGGCGCTACGACGGGCTTTCCGAGGCGCTGGGCGGGCCGGCCGCTCCCGGGATCGGCTTTGCGATTGGAGAAGACCGGCTGGTGATGTCGCTACAGGAATCAGCCTCGGCTGAAGG